>JBKJZF010000314.1:0-9546 GCA_046715315.1 Solirubrobacterales bacterium
CGAATAGCCAGCGCCCGCGGCGGGCGCCGGTTGCCAGGTCCGAGGCGCGCTAACCTCGTTCCGATGGCGGGTGGGGCCGTGATCAGCAGGGCAGGAACACGTGCGCGGGCCGGGCTCGCGGCGGTGCTTGTACTCGCCCTGTGCGCCGTGGGGCTGACGGCCGGCGGCTCGTCCGCGGCAGCCGGACCGGGTGGCTACTTCCTCGACGACATCGGCAACTTCAAGAGCCCGATCTACGTCGACGACGACGGCGTCAACGACGACCTCCTGTTCGTGGTCGAGCAGGCGGGCAAGATCCGCGTGCTTCGAGACGGCAACAAGCTCAACAAGCCGTTCCTCGACATCCGCGACTTCGTCCGCTACGGCGGCGAGCAGGGACTGCTCTCGGTGGCCTTCGACTCGAACTACGCGGCCAACGGCCGCTTCTACGTCTACTACGTCAACAACAACGGCGACATCCGCATCGACCAGTTCATCCGCAAGAAGGCGACCAGGGCCAAGGCCTCCTCGCGCCAGAAGGTGATCCTGGTCCCGCATACCCAGGCCGCCAACCACAACGGTGGCCAGCTTCAGATCGGACCCGACGGAGACCTCTACGCCTCGATCGGCGACGGCGGCCCCCAGGGCGATCCCGAGAACGATGCCCAGGACACCGGCAGCCTGCTCGGCAAGATCCTGCGGATCAGCCCCCTCCCCGACGGCGGCTACGACGTGCCTGCCGGCAATCCGTTCGTCGGCATCGCCGGCGAGGATGAGATCTTCGCGCTCGGCCTCCGCAACCCCTGGCGCTTCTCGTTCGACTCCGGGAATGGCGCCCTGACCGTCGGCGACGTCGGGGGCAGCGATTGGGAGGAGGTCGACTACGAGGCCGACGGTGGCCTCGGGTCGAACTTCGGCTGGAACGACTACGAGGGCATGCATCAGACGAGCTTCGGCGACCCGCCCCTCGCCAGTCCCCACTCGCCCCCGATCCACGAGTACGCGAACGACGGCGCCACCTGCGCAATCACCGGCGGCTACGTGGTCCGTGACCCCGATCTCCCCGACCTGCTCGGCCAGTACCTGTTCGGCGACTTCTGCGAGGCCGAGCTGCGAGCGATCCAGATTCCCGGCGGCGCCCCCGGCTTCGACCTGGGCCTGGGGACCGCCTCGCTCAGCTCCTTCGGCGAGGGGGTCGGCGGCCAGATCTACGTCGTCTCGCTCGACGGCGACGTCTTCGCGCTCGAGCCCAACACGCCGAAGCGGAAGGCTCAGCCGGCGCACGGCAGCGGCGGCGTCGACAAGGAGCTCGTGGCCGAGGGGCTCGCCGCGCCGATCTACTCGGTCGCGGCGCCGGGCGTCGCCGGATACGTCTACGTGGTCGAGCGCGGCGGCACCGTGCAGGCGGTCGACCCCACCAACGGCAACGCCACCGAGTTCCTCGACATCAGCGGGCGGGTCTCGACCGCGGGCGAGGGCGGCCTGCTGTCGATCGTCTTCGACCCCGACTACCAGGCCAACGACCTCGTCTACGCCTACTACACGCGCGACTCGAGCCACGAGATCGTGATCGAGGAGTTCACGGCGCCCACGGACACGGACGCCGACGAGACCTCGGGCCGCAAGGTGCTGACGATCCCCCACCCCGGCGCCCAGAACCATCAGGGCGGGACGATCGCCTTCGGCCCCGACGACCGCCTCTATGCCGCGCCCGGCGACGGTGGCGAGGGCGGCGATCCCGACGAGAGCGCCCAGGACCGCGGCGAGCTCACCGGGAAGGTGCTGCGGATCGACCCCCATGGCGCCGGCGACGGCGACTACACGGTGCCTCCGGGCAACCCGTTCGTCGGCAAGCCGGGGCGCGACGAGGTTTACGCCCTGGGGCTGCGCAACCCCTTCCGCTTCGCCTTCGACGAGCCCAGCGGGCGAATCGCGATCGGCGACGTCGGCCAGTACCGCTGGGAGGAGGTCGACCTCGAGAGCCCCGAGAGCCTGCGCAAGGCCAACTTCGGCTGGGACCACTACGAGGGCGACCACGTCAACCGCTTCCCCGACGACAATGAGGCGCCGCGCCCGCGTCGCCACTACGAGCCGCCGGTTCACGAGTACTCGCACCGCCAGGGCAACGTGATCACCGGTGGCCACATCGTCCGCGACCCGAACCTGCCGACGCTCGAGGGCCGCTACCTGTACTCGGACTACTCCACGGGCAAGCTGCGCAGCTTCGAGCCCAGGCTCTCCGGGGCGAAGGGCGACCGCAAGCTAGGCGTCTCGGTCGATCACCCGACCTCGCTCATGCCCGGCCCCGATCTCAGCGTGTACGTCACCTCGATCGCGACCGGCAAGCTCTTCCGGCTGGTCCCGGAGCCCTAGCCCCGAGGCCGGAGTCCGGGTAAGGTTCGCCGCGAGCTGATGGAGCCGACAGCGGCCAAAGCCGAGCGCCCCCAAGACCCGGCGTCTGGGAACGGCGCCGCGCCCGCTGCGGCCGGGACCTTCGAGGTCCGGCGCCCTGCAGACGGCTCGGTGATCGAGTCCGTCGAGATCGCCAACTCCGATCGGGTCGCCGAGGTCGTCGCTCGGGTTCGCGCCGCTCAGCCCGAGTGGGAGGCGATCGGGGTCAAGAGCCGCCGGCGCTGGCTCGTGCGCTGGCGCGACTGGCTGCTCGACAACCGCGAGCGGATCGCCGACATCGTCCAGGACGAGACGGGCAAGGTCCGAGGGGATGCCGGCCTGGAGTCGATCTACTGCGAGATGGCGGTCAACTTCTGGGGCGACCACGCCGCCGGCTACCTCGCCGACGAGACCCCGACCCCGGGGATGCTGCCGACCAAGGTCCGCAAGCTGCGCGTGCGCTACCGGCCCTACCCCGTGGTCGGGATCATCAGCCCCAGGAACTTCCCGCTGATCCTCTCGGCCGGCGACGCGATCCCGGCGCTGATGGCCGGCGCGGCGGTCGTGATCAAGCCCAGCGAGTTCGCGCCGCTGGAGCTGATCGAGGTCGTCCGTGGGTGGAAGGAGGAGGTCGGAGCGCCCGGCGTCTTCGAGATCGCCACCGGCAGGGGCGAGACCGGCGGCGACCTCGTCGACGAGGTCGACTACATGCACTTCACCGGCTCGGATCGGACCGGGCGGATCGTGATGAAGCGCGCCGCCGACACGCTGACGCCGGTCAGCCTCGAGCTTGGCGGCAAGGACCCGGCGATCGTGCTCGCCGACGCCGACCTCGAGCGCGCCACCAACGCCACCGCCTACGGCGCCTTCGTCAACACCGGCCAGGCGTGCACGTCGATCGAGCGCATCTACGTCGAGGAGCTGGTCTACGACGAGTTCGTCGGCAAGCTCACCTCGAAGGTGAGCGAGCTGCGCCAGGGCACCGACGGACGCGGCTACGGGATGGAGCAGGGGGCGATGACCTCCCCGGCGCAGATCGAGATCGTCGCCGACCACGTCGAGGACGCCCGCTCCAAGGGCGCCCGGATCCTCACCGGCGGCAACCGCAAGCAGGGGCCCGGCGACTGGTACGAGCCGACTGTGATCGCCGACGCCGACCACTCGATGAAGGTGATGGTCGACGAGACCTTCGGCCCGGTCGTCGGGGTGATGAAGGTCGCCGACGTCGACGAGGCGGTCCGCCTCGCGAACGACAGCCGCTACGGCCTCTCGGCCTCCGTCTTCGCCGGCGACGTCAAGCGCGGCGAGCAGGTCGCCGAGCGGCTCGAGGTCGGTGCCTGCAACGTCAACGACGCGCTCGTCAACTACTTCCACCTCGAGGTTCCGATGGGTGGCTGGAAAGATTCCGGCATCGGCTGGCGCCACGGCCCGGGCGGGATCCGCAAGTACTGCCGCACGGAGTCGATCGTGACCCCGCGGCTGCCGACCGCCAAGACCGAGCCGCTGTGGTACCCCTACACGCCGAAGCGCCGCAAGCTGATGAACCGCGTCTACCGCGCGTTCAACGCCCGCGGCCTGCGCAACCGCCTCGGGCTCGGCAAGCGCTCCAGCTGATCCGGGCGCGCGCTCCGGTCGTAGCCGTCTACGACGGAGCCAACCCAGGAGGAGCCATGACCACCCGATCCGCGCAGATCATCGACTTCGAGTTCGAGCCCGCCGACCTCAGCGTCGCCGCGGGCACCGAGGTGACGTTCACCAACGACGACACGTCCCCCACACGGCGACCGCCGACGACGACAGCTTCGACACCGGCAAGCTCGACGGCGGCGGCGACTCGGCCTCGGTGAAGCTCGACGAGCCCGGCACCTACTCGTACCACTGCGAGTTCCACCCGACGATGAAGGGCACGATCGAAGTCGAGTAGCGCAGGCTAGGCGCGCGCGGCGTCGGCCTCGGAGGCGATCGTGCCGTCCTCGGCCACGGGATCCGAGTCCGGCGGCAGCTCTCCGCCGCGCTCGGTGCCGGCGATCAGCTCGTCGGAGCGCTTCTCGGCCGGGACGAAGCCCGACTTCATCCCGAAGTAGACCGCCTGCGGGTGGTGAGCGATGATCGCCGCCGTGGACTGCTCGGGCTCGAGCGCGTAGCCGCCGGAGAGCGAGACCCCGATCTCCGAGAGGTCGAGCAGGCGGTCGACCTTGAGGTGCTCGTCCTGGTCGGGGCAGGCGGGATAGCCCCACGAGTAGCGGCGACCCTGGTCGAGGTCGATCCCCAGGTCGCGACGGACCTGGGCGTGCAGCCATTCGGCCAGGCCCTCGGCAGCCTGCACCCCGAGCCCGTGGACGAAGAGCTGCTCGGCGAACTCCCCCTCGCGCTCGAGCTCGCCGATCCGCTCGGTCACCTCCGGCCCGACCGTGACCGCCTGCAGCGCGACGACGTCCCTGCCGCTTCCCGGGGGCCGGTAGAAATCCGCCAGGCAGATCCGATCGTGCTTCGGCTGGCGCGGGAAGACCAGCCGCTCGATCTCGCGGTCGTGGTCTGAGGGGTCGAAGATCACCAGCTCGTTGCCGTCGGCGTTGCAGGGGAAATAGCCGAGCCGGGCCTGCGGGCGCAGGTAGTCCTGCTGGCGCCACATCCGCTCGAGCTTGGGGGCAAAGCCCTCGTCGCCGTCGTGGCCCTCGACGATCCGGCGCCAGGCCTCGCCCTTGTTGCCGCGCCCGCCCCAATGGAGCTTGAAGAGCACGTGGCGGTCGAGGTAGGGAAAGACCTCGTCGAGGTCGATCTCGACGTCGCGGGCGCCCCAGAACGGCGGCTCGGGGATGGGGGCGTCCGTTGTCACCGAGGAGCGGACCGTATCGTCGCCGACCGGCGGCGAGTCGTCGACGACCTCCGGCTTGTCGCGCAGCGCCCTTGCCTCGTCGCGGATCTCCGCCACCAGCGCCTCCCGGGCGTCGGCGTCGATCAGCGCGTCGACCGTGTCGAGCCCGGCGAAGGCGTCCTTGCAGTAGAAGACCCCCGGCTCGTAGACCTCGTCGGACTCCTTGCCGTGCGGGTAGAGGACGCGGCGGCCGAAGTCGCGGTTGATCGCGGCACCGCCGATCAGCACCGGGAACTCCAGCTCGCGCTGATGCAGCTCCTGGATGCAGGCGGGCATCTGCTTCGAGGTCGAGACGAGCAGCGCCGAGAGGCCGATCGCGTCGGCGTCGTGCTCGATCGCGGCGTCGATGATCGTGTCGATCGGGACCTGCTTGCCGAGGTCGACGACCGTGTAGCCGTTGTTGGTCAGGATCGTGTTCACCAGCGACTTGCCGATGTCGTGGACGTCGCCGAAGACGGTCGCGATCACGACCTTGCCCTTGGTGTGCCCCTCGATCCGGTCGAGGTAGTTCTCGAGCCGAGCGACGGCACGCTTCATCACCTCGGCCGACTGCAACACGAACGGCAGGATCAGCTCGCCCGCGCCGAACTTGTCGCCGACCTCCTTCATCGCCGGCAGCAGCACCTGGTTCAGGGTCGGGACCGCGCCGATCTTCTCCACCGAGCGGTCGATCCACTCCTCGACGCCGTCCTTGCGGCGCCGCAGGATGTGCCAGTGCAGCGCCTCCTCGGGTTCCATCTCGGCGGTCGGGTCCTCGGCCTCGGCCTCCTCCTCTGGCCCCTTCGACTCGAAGTGCTCGATGAAGCGCTCGAGCGCGTCCTCTCGGCGGTTGAAGACGAGGTCGTCGGCGAGCTCGCACTCGTTCGAGGTGATCTCCCCGTAGGGGGTGATGTGGTTGGGGTTGACCATCGCCAGGTCGAGCCCCGCCTCGACGCAATGGTGCAGGAAGACCGAGTTGAGGACCGCGCGCGCCGGGGGCGAGACCCCGAAGGAGACGTTGGAGACGCCGAGCGAGGTCTTCACCCCGGGCAGCCCCTGCTTGATCGCCTTGATCCCCTCGATCGTCGCCAGCGCCGAGGGCTTCCACTCGTCGTCGCCGGTGGTCAGGGTGAAGGTGAGCGCGTCGAAGATCAGCGAGTCACGCGGCAGGCCGTGCTCGTCGCAGGCGATCTCGGTGATCCGCCGGGCGATCTCGAGCTTGCGCTCGGCCGTCTTCGCCATCCCGACCTCGTCGATCGTCAGCGCGATCAGGGCAGCCCCGTGTGCCGTCGCCAGCGGGATCACCCGGTCGGCCTTGTCGCGGCCGGCCTCGAGGTTGATCGAGTTGACGATCGCTCGGCCGGGGATCCGCTCGAGCGCCGCCTCGATCACCTCGGGCTCGGTCGAGTCGATCTGGATCGGCGCGGGCTGGGTCAGCGAGATCCGCTCGACCACCTCCCTCATCTGCTCGTCCTCGTCCTGGCGCTCGGTCAGCGCGACGCAGACGTCGAGCGCGTGGGCGCCGCCTTCGACCTGGTCCTCGGCGATTTGCACGAGGCCGTCGTAGTCGCCGGCGAGCAGCAGCTCCTTCACCTTGCGCGATCCCTGCGAGTTGACCCGCTCGCCGACCAGGGTCGGCGCCGGCTCCTGCGCGAGGTCGGTCGCGGTCATCATCGAGGAGACGCGCGCCGGCCCGGGCTCGGGGCGCTCGCCGGGAACGCATCCGGCCACCCGCTCGGCGATCGCCCGGATGTGGTCGGGGGTCGTGCCGCAGCAGCCGCCGACGATGCCGACCTTGTGGCGCTCGACGAACTCGCCGAGCACCGCCGAGATCCGCTCGGGGGTCTCGGGGAAGATCGTCTCGCCGTCGGGCCCCTGCAGGGGCAGGCCCGCGTTGGGGATGCAGTGCACCGGCAACGGGCTGTGCTCGCCGAGGTAGCGGATCGCGTCGCGCATGTCCTCGGGCCCGGTCGAGCAGTTGAGCCCGATCACGTCGACGCCGAGCGCGGTCAGCGTCGTCAGCACCGCCTCGATGTCCGTGCCCAGGAGCATCTTTCCGCCCTGCGGAAGCAGCGAGACCGAGGCCTGGAGCGGGAGCGTGCGCCCAGCCGTGGCGAAGGCCTCGCGGGCGCCGAAGATCGCGGCCTTGACCTCGAGGATGTCCTGCGCGGTCTCGATCATGATCAGGTCGGCGCCGCCTTCGACCAGGCCCTGCGCCTGCTCGGCGAAGACCTCGACCAGGCGCCGGAAGCTGATCTCCCCGAGGGTCGGGTCGTCAGAGGCCGGCAGGAAGCCCGTCGGCCCGATCGAGCCGGCGACGAACCGCCCCTCGCCCACGGCCCGGCGGGCGATCTCGGCCGCCGAGCGGTTGATCTCGAGCGTGTGCGCGCCCAGGCCCCACTCGTCGAGCTTCAGCCGCGAGCCCTGGAAGGTGTCGGTCTCGACCACCTCGGCCCCGGCCTCGACCATCGAGGCGTGGACGCCCTCGATCACGTCGGGGCGGTTGAGGACGAGCGCCTCGTGGCATTTGCCCTCGAGGCCACCGTAGTCGGCGGAGGAAAGGTCGAACTGCTCCAGCGTCGCGCCCATGCCGCCGTCGAACACGACCACGCGCTCGCGCACCGCCGTCAGGAAGTCACGGTCAGCCATGCCGAGGTTGATGGTAGGGGGCGGAAAGCGGGTGCCGTGCAGGCTTGCGGCCTAGAAGGCCGCCGTGCGCAGCGCCCGCCCGGGCATGTCCGAGAGCATCAGCTGCTCCCGGTGGGCGATCGGCGGGCGGTATGCGGTAAACGTCCTCACTGCAGGCAAGAATAGCGGCCGGCGTGTCTCCCCCGGTGAATAACTCCGCCGGGATGCTCCGCTTCGCGTCCGCTCCCGGCGGGTGGTCTAGCTGCGGGCGCTCTCGGCGGCCTCTCCCGGGCGGGGCGAGAGGCGGACCGGGGCGGCCGACAGCGCGCGCATGCGCATGTCCGACCAGGTGACGCCCTCACGGACCAGCGCCGGCAGCCCGAGGACCACGGCGGTCGCGATCTCGACCGCCTGCAGGACGACGCCGTAGGCGAGCGCGTCGGCGGCAGAGACGCCGAAGCCGGTGGTGAGGACGCTGATCGTGGCGAGCTGGAAGACACCGACGTTCGACGGGGTGGCCGGCACGACGGCTGTGACGTTGACCGCGAACAGGACCGCAGCGGCCGCCCCGAGCTGGTGCTCGACCGTGAGCCCGAGCGCGTTGAAGAGGACGAAGCAGGCGGCGAGCTGGAGCACCCAGGCGGCGAGCTGCGCCGCCGCGGCAACGGGGGCGCGACGAGGATCGCGGAAGACGTGCAGCCCGGTCCGGACCTGCACCAGGGCTCCGCGGATCGCGGCGATCACGCGGGCTGCCCGGCCGGAGCCGCTCTGGCGGACAACCGTCGGCGCCAGCACGAGGGCGACCAGCAGCAGCACCGGAGCGAGGCTGAAGAGGAAGAGCCGCTCGGAGCTGGAGTGAAAGAGATCGGTCTCCCAGATGATGATCGCGCCGAGCCCGATCAGCGCGACGAGGTTCATCACCGTCTGCGAAATCAGGGTTCCCAGCAGCACCGGGAAGGTCTCGCGCATGCGGCCGATCCGGCGAGCGAGCACCATCGCGCGCGCCGGCTCGCCGACTCGCGCCGGCAGCGTCGCCGACATCAGCACCCCGACCATCGTCGCCGAGGCGACGTCGCGGCGGCGAAGGGGCCGCAGCGGCAGGGCCGAGCGCACGGTCGAGAACCACGACGCCGCCCGCATGATCATCGAGATCATCATCAGCGACACCGCCGCCAGGACCCAGGTGGCGTCGGAATGGACGACGTTGGTGACAACCCGGTCGACGCCGATCCGGTTGGCGGCGATCGCGGTCAAGCCGAGGCCGAGGACGCCGGCGACGCCGAGCGCGATCCGGCGCTTGAGCCGGTGCCGGCCCATCGCCTGCGCCGGCTCGGGGTCGAGCCTGGGGATGCGGGCGGCGCGACGGCGGGGGCTGCCGTCGGCGGGGACGAGGCCGATCGCCCTGCTCGCCGCCTCCCTCCGGTCGGCGGGCTCGGGGGCGCAGAGGGCGCGCTCGTAGACGTCCTCGACCTCCTCCGCGACGTGCGGCCAGGCGTAGCGCTCGGCGCTGCGGCGGGCGGCCTCGCCCATCGCCTCGCGGCGGCGGGGCTCGTGATGGAGTCGCTGCAGCTCCTCGGCGAGGCGCTGCGGGTCGGCCGGGGGCACGAGCACCCCGTCCTCCCCGTCGCGGACGACATCCGCGTAGCCGGCGATGTTGGAGGCGATCACCGGGGTGCCGGCGGCGAAGGCCTCGG
>JBKJZF010000315.1:0-13367 GCA_046715315.1 Solirubrobacterales bacterium
TCGTCGCCGATCACCTCGAGCTTGACCCAGTCGGTCTCGAACGCCTCCCGTGCCAGGCACGCGGTCTTGACCGCGTCCCGCGCCGTGTAGCACCCGGCGGTGTTGGGGAGGGCGAACAGGCCCAGGCGCTCGATCACGTCCAGGACCGAGCCCCGGGCGAGCGGGTCCACGCGGCGCAGGGCGACGGTGACGATCTCGGTCTGAGACGCCGCCAGCGCGCGCTCCATGTCGGAGAGCGAGCGGAAGCCGCCCGTGCCGGCGATCAGGCGGGAGGTCCAGGTGCGGCCGCCGAGCTCGAGGCCGTCGGGTCGGGACGCCCCCGAAACCGGGGCCGGGGACGCGAGTGCCGACGTGGGGTCAGCCACCCTGAACCGCCCGCACGACTTCGACGTCCTCGCCCTCAGCCAAAGCGCGATCGACCCACAGCGGCCGGGGCACGACCTCGCCGTCGACGGCCGCGGCGACGCCGCGGTCATCGCCGCCCGCACCCGCCGCGGCGACGGCGTCGACGAGGGTGGACCCCTCGGGCAGGCGAGTGGCGCTGCCATTGACGTCGACGATCATCGCGCGCCCACCTCGGCCTTCCGCTCGGCCGCGCCGAAGCGCGCCGGATCCGCAGCCTCCAGGCCGGCCGGCAGCTCGCCTCCGTCGAGCAAGCTCGAGACCGCGTCGGCGGTCAGCGGAGCCAGCAGGATCCCGTTTCGGTGGTGGCCCGTCGCCACGACCAGGCCGTCGAGGGCGCCGGCGCCGATCAGGGGAACGTTGTCGGGGGTCCCGGGGCGCAGGCCGACCCCGGTCTCCACCAGCTCCAGCTCGGCGACCTCGGGGATCGCGCGGTAGGCCTCGCGAAGGAGCTCGAGCACGCCGCCGGCTGTGACCGTGGTGTCGAAGCCACGCTCCTCCACGGTCGCGCCGACGATCAGCCTGCCGTCGGCGCGCGGCACTAGATACACACGCTCGGATTCGACCACGCGCTCGCAGGGCGCCCTGCCGCCCTCGGCGCGGAGGGTGAGGATCTGTCCCTTGACCGGCCGCACGGGCGGGCGGGCGAACTCGGGCAGCCAGCGGGCCTCGCCCGACCAGGCGCCCGCGGCCAGGACCACGTGCCGGGCGCGGTGCTCACGCCCGTCGGCGGTCCGCACGCCGCGGATGGCTTCGCCGTCGAGCAGGCTCTCGACGACCTCGGCCCCGCTCACCACCTCGGCTCCGTCGGCCTCGGCGGCGCGGCGCAGCGCCCCGACCAGCATCCGCGGGTCGGCGGCGGACTCGCGGGGAGCGAGCACCGCCCCGGCGCATCGCGGGGTCAGGCCGGGCTCCAGCTCCCGCGCCTCCCGCGGACCCAGCCACTGGGTGTCGAGCCCCAGCTCCCGCATCAACTCGAAACGACGGCGCAGCTCGTCGCCCTCGTCGCGGTCGAGCGCGACGTGCAGCGAGCCGATCGCCAGGTACCCGATCTCCGTGCCGGAGGCGGCGGCGAGCTCGGTGGCGAACGAGGGCCAGCGCGCGTGCGAGGCCTGTGCCAGGCGCAGCAGGCGCTCCTCTCCCCAGCTGACCTCGCCGACCGGCGCCAGCATCCCCGCGGCCACCCCCGAGGCGCCCGCCCCGGGAACTTCGCGTGCGAGCACCCGCACCCGCAACCCGGACTGGGCGGCGCGCCAGGCGCAGGCCAAGCCGATCGCTCCGGCGCCGACGATCACGGCGTCGAGTCGATCTTCAGCTCGGTTGGGCACGATTGCCAGACTCCTCTCCGGGGGAGCGGACCGCGCCACCATCCCTGCGCCGGCATTACCCGGGTCAGGTTCAGACGGTCGGCGGCCGCGATGCCGCCCTCTCAGCCCCAAGACAGGGCTCCCGTTACACGCCTCATGGTACTCCCTCCCTGCTTGGATACCCGCATGACCCGCGAGCAACGACTGGACCGGCTGCACGCCGCCCGCCTCTACTTCGTCTGCGAAGGGCTCCCGCGCGGAAACCCGCCCGACGAGCTGCTCGATGCGGCGCTGCGCGGTGGCGCCACGCTCGTCCAGCTGCGAGAGAAGGCGCCGCGCTGCGCCGAGGAGCTGGTCTCGCTGGCGGCGCCGTTCCGGCGGGCCGCCGGTGCGCATCGGGGGCTCTTCATCCTCAACGACGAGCCGGGGCTGGTGAGCGAGTGCGGAGCCGACGGGGTCCACGTGGGCCAGGACGACATGCCCGTGGCCGAGGCGCGCGCGCAGGCGGGACCAGAGGCACTGGTCGGCCTCTCCACCCACTCGTCCGAGCAGATCGACGCCGCCTGCTCGGCACGGGGTGAGGCCAGGCCCGATCAGATCAGCGTCGGGCCGGTCTTCCAGACGCCGACCAAGCAGGGGCGCCCCGCCACCGGCCTCGAGCTGCTTCGCTACGCGGCCGCAAACGCGACCATCCCCTGGTTCGCGATCGGGGGCATCGACCGCTTCAACATCGAAGAGATCGTCTCGGCCGGGGCCCACCGCGCGGTGGTGGTGCGGGCGATCAGGGACGCCGGCGACCCCGAGGCCGCGGCTCGCTCGCTGCACGATGCGTTGAGCGCGGGTGTGCGAGCCTCCGCCGATGGCTGATCGCGAGCGCAAGCGCACCGAGCGCCGCAAGCGCAAGGAGCGGGGCGTCGAGCGCCGGGCGCGGATGGCCGAGCGAAGCGAGGCTCGCAGCCAGGCGGCGCGCGACGCCCTCGAGCCGCTCGAGGCCGAGGCACGGCCCACCGTGGTCACCGTGGGCGCGGTGATCTCGGCCGCGGTCGCGGTCTCGATCATGATCGGCTTCACAACCGGCGTCGAGGTCCGTGGCGAGCAGCCGAACGTGGTTCAGGCGATTGCCCCGGCGCTGATCTTCGCGGTGATGGCGTGGGGCATGTGGAGCGCCCACTACTGGGCGGTGCTCGGCTTCCAGACGGTGCTGGTACTGACGCTGCTCTCGGCGTCGCTGCTTCTGGTCGGCGCCTCGCGCTGGGAGCAGGCGGTCGTCGACGTGGTCCTGATCGCCGGCTGCGGCACGCTCTTCTATTTCAATATCAAGGCGATGGCGCGGATCCAGATGCCCGAGCGCGGCGGACGGCGATGAACCGGCGCCCGGATGCGGGCGCCGCCAAATCCAACCGTTTTGTAGAGTCGGCCGCCGATGGCTGACTCCTATGACCTGATCGTGATCGGCGGCGGGCCGGGCGGCTACGTGGGCGCGATCCGGGCCGCGCAACTCGGCTTGAAGACCGCCGTCGTCGAGCGGGACAAGCCCGGCGGGCGCTGCCTCAACTACGCCTGCATCCCGGCGAAGACGATGCTGCACACGGCCGAGGTCTACGACCAGGCCCTGAACGGGGCCGAGCTCGGCGTCAAGGTGCAGAAGGCGTCGCTGGACTGGAAGGCGCTGGGCGCGCGCCGCGCCAAGGTCTCGGAGACGCTCTCAAGCGGGGTGAAGATGCTCTGGGACCGCAACAAGGTGACGATGATCGAGGGCGAGGGATCGCTGACGGCAGACGGCAACGTGGCGGTCGGCGGCGAGACCTACGAGGCGGGATCCGTCATCCTCGCGAGCGGATCGGTGGCGCTGCCGATCCCGGGGATCGACTTCTCCGAGCGCGTTCTCGACACCTGGGGGGCATGGTCGCTTCCCGCCCAGCCGAAGAAGCTCGCCGTGGTCGGCGCCGGCGCCTCGGGCGCCGAGATCGCCTCCGCCTACGTCCGCTACGGCACCGAGGTGATCCTGGTCGAGATGGAAGACCAGATCCTTCCCCTCGAGGACCGTGACTGCGCCCGCGTGGTCGAGCGCACCTTCAAGAAGCAGGGCATGACCGTCGCCACTTCCACCAAGATCGAGGCGGTCGAGGAGGGCGCGAAGTCGGTCAAGCTCAAGCTCGGCGACGCTGATCAGGAGGTCGACTACCTGGTGATCGCGGGCGGCCGCGCTGCGGACACCAAGGCCCTCAAACTCGCCGACGCCAAGGTCGAGACCACCGACGGCGGGCGGATCCAGATCGACGACTACCAGCGGACGTCGAACCCCAAGATCTTCGCCATCGGCGACCTGGTGCGCGGGCCCGCTCTCGCCCACAAGGCGATGGAGGAGGGCGTGGTCGCAGCCGAGGCGATCGCCGACCACCCCACCCACCCGATCGACGTCAACCTCGTCCCCGGCGCGACCTTCTGCCATCCCCAGGTGGCCAGCGTCGGCCTGACCGAGGCCGAGGCCAAGGAGGTCGGCAACGACGTCAAGGTCGGGCGCTTCAAGCTCGGCGGCGTCGGCGCCTCGGCCATCTACGACGACCGCGACGGCATGGTCAAGATCGTCGCCGACTCCAAGTACGGCGAGATCCTCGGCGCTCACATCGTCGGCAACCGGGCCTGCGACATGATCAGCGAGCTCGTCGACGCGATGGCGCTCGAGGGCGGCTACCAGGAGCTCGCCCGGATCATCCACCCCCACCCGACGATCTCCGAGGCGGTCCTCGACGCGGCCCGCGCCGTCGACGGCTGGGCCACCCACCAGTAGGGCGCCGGCCCGGGGACCGGCGATGGCGATCGACTGAGGGGCGGACGTCTGTGGACGGCTCCGAGCGAGCGATCTTCTACTACGACCTCGGCTCGCCCTACGCCTACCTGGCGGCGGAGCGGGTGAGCTCCGTCTTCGCCGAGGCCGGGGCGCAGGCCCCGGAGTGGCAGCCGGTCCTGCTCGGCGGGCTCTTCCAGCGCTTCGGGCGGGACTCTTGGGCCAACGGCCCCGGCCGGGCCGAGGGCATCGACGAGGTGCAGCGGCGGGCGTCGGCCTACGGCCTGCCGCCGATCGCCTGGCCGCAGCCGTTCCCCTCCAACTCGCTGTACGCGATGCGCGTCGCGACCTTCGCCAAGGAGATCGGGCGCACGGTCTCGTACTCGCTGGCCGCCTTCCGTCAGGCGTTCGCCGCAGGGCGCGACCTCACCGACCCCGACACGGTGATGATCGCCGCCGCCGCAGCCGAGATGCATCCCCGGGCGATCACGGTCGCCGCCGGGCGCGATCCGATCAAGGCGGCGTTGCGCGAGGCCACCGACCGTGCGGGAGACGCGGGCGTGAGCGGTGTGCCGAGCGTCGTCGTCGGCGGCGAGGTCTACTGGGGTGACGACCGCCTCGAGGACGCCGCCGCGACGGCGGCCCGCTGAGCCCGCACGGCGGAGCCCGAGCCCGAGCGGGCGCGCGCGTTATCGTGCGACGGGTTGGCTGAGGAGAGCACAACCACGGCGGACCCGACGGCCACCGACGGCAAGGCGGGCACGCCGCGGCCGCTTCCCGAGCCCGAAGTCTGCCTCGAGCTGCTGGAAACGATGGGGCTGATCCGGCGCTTCGAGGAGGAGGCCGGGCGCCAGTACCAGCGGGCCAAGGCCGGCGGCTTCCTGCACCTCGCGATCGGCGAGGAGGCGACGATCGTCGGCACCGTCTCGGCGATGCGCGAGTCCGACTACCTGATCGGGACCTATCGGACCCACGGTCACGCGATCGCCCGCGGGACCGACCCCCGCAACGTCATGGCCGAGCTCTTCGGGCGCGAGGACGGCACCTCCCGCGGGCGCGGCGGGTCGATGCACATCTTCGACGCAGAGCGCCGCTTCATGGGTGGCTACGGGATCGTCGGGGGCAACCTCCCGATCGCGGCCGGGCTGGCGCTCGCCTCCGACTACCGCGGCGACGAGGACGTCACCGTCTGCATGTTCGGAGACGGCGCCTCGAACACGGGCAACTTCGGCGAGACGATGAACCTGGCGGCGCTGTGGAGCCTGCCCGTGGTCTTCCTGCTGGAGAACAACCTCTATGGGATGGGCACAGCGGTCGAGCGCCACTCCGCCGTGACCGACTTCTCGAAGAAGGCCGAGGGCCTTGGCGTGCCCGGCGTGCGCGTCGACGGCATGGACGTGCTGGCGATGCGCGAGACGGTCGCCGAGCACATCCGCATCGCCCGGGAGGAGCGCCGGCCGACGATGGTCGAGGCCTTCACCTACCGCTACCGGGGCCACTCCGCCGCCGATCCGGAGGTCTATCGCTCCAAGGAGGAGGTCGAGGAGTGGCGCAAGAAGGACCCGATCGAGATGTTCGCCGACCGGCTGCAGTCCGAGGGCGTGATCTCCGAGCCCGACCGCGACGAGATGCGCGCGCGGATCGAGAAGCGGGTGCTGGAGGCGGTCGAGTTCGCCGACGCCTCCCCCGAGCCGCCGCTGGACTCGCTCTACGAGAACCTCTACGTGATCGGGGGGCAGGTCCGCGGCTGGTACGCGGTCGACGAACGCACGCCGACGACTCACCCCGGCGAGGCCGAGCGGGAGTTCGGCAAGGAGGAGGAGATCCACAGGCTGGCCGAAGCCGGCGCGGCCTACGCGGGACAGGCTGCGCCCACGGGCCAGCGCCCGGATCAAACCACCGAGGACGAGGCCGCCGAGGCGCTCGAGGACGAAGAGGAGCATGAGGTCGAGGGGCCGCGGTGATCAGGTGGCCGTGATCCGGATGAGAGAGGCGCTGCGCGACGCGCTCGCCGAGGAGATGCGAAACGACGAGTCCGTGTTCGTCATGGGCGAGGACGTGGCCGTGTTCCAGGGCGCCTTCAAGGTCACCGAGGGACTGCTGGACGAGTTCGGGGAGCGCCGGGTCCGCGACACCCCGATCTCCGAGAACACGATCGTCGGCACCGGCGTCGGCGCGGCGATGGCCGGCCTGCGCCCGGTCGTGGAGTTGATGACGGTGAACTTCTCGTTGCTGGCGATGGACCAGATCGTCAACCACGCGGCCGCGATCCCCTACATGTTCAACGGCCAGGCGAGGGTGCCGATGGTGGTGCGGATGCCGGGCGGCGGCGGCCACCAGCTCGGGCCCACCCACTCGCACAGCTTCGAGGCGCTCTACCAGCAGGTTCCGGGCCTGCTCGTCGCCTGCCCTTCCACCCCGGCCGATGCCAAGGGTCTGCTGAAGGCGGCGATCCGCGACGACAACCCGGTGATCTTCATGGAGCACGAGACGCTTTACGGGATGCGCGGAGAGGTCCCCGAGGGCGACGACCACTTCGTCGACTTCGGGCGAGCCGCGATCCGCCAGCAGGGCTCCGACGTGACCATCGTCGGGATCCTTCGCATGGCGCACGCGGCGCTGAAGGCAGCGAAGGCGCTGACGAACGAGCACAACGTCTCGGCGGAGGTGATCGACCCCTGCACGCTGCGGCCGCTCGACCTCGACACGATCCTGGAGTCCGTTCGCAAGACCAATCGCTGCGTGATCGTCGAGGAGGGCTGGCCCCACGGCGGGGTCGGCGCCAACATCGCCACCCTGATCACCGAGCAGGCCTTCGATCACCTCGACGCCCCCGTCCAGCGCGTTACCGGGGCCGACGTGCCGATGCCCTACGCGAAGCGCCTCGAGCAGTCGGCCATCCCCCACCCCGAGCACGTCGTCAGCGCCGCCCTCGCAACCCTGGAAGGATCGAGGTGAGGAGACCTTGAGCGAGATCGTGATGCCCCGCCTGTCGGACTCGATGGAGGAGGGGACGGTGCTGAAGTGGCTGAAGTCCGTCGGCGACGAGGTCGCCGTCGGCGACGAGCTCGTCGAGATCGAGACCGACAAGGCGAACATGGTCTACGAGGCCGACTCGGCCGGGACGCTGACCGAGATCGTCGCCCAGGAGGGCGACACGCTGCCGATCGGAGAGCTGATCGCCCGGGTCGGGGAGGCCGGCGAGGCGCCCAGCGGAAACGGGGCGTCTGCGGAAAAGCCGGCCCACAAGAGCGACGATCGCGCTGCGGGCGCCCCGGTGACGCCACCCCCCTCCGCCGAGTCGACATCGTCTGCCGCGTCCGCGCCCGCTCCCCGACAGAGGCTGAAGGCAAGCCCGCTGGCGCGGCGGATCGCCGAGGAGCGGGGGCTGGATCTGAGCTCGCTCAGCGGCTCGGGGCCCGGCGGGCGGATCGTCAAGGCCGACGTCGAGCGCGCGGGCGACGGCGCCAAGGCATCGACGCCCGCGCCGGCTGCGCCCGCGGCGCCGGTCGGGCGGCCCGAGTCTCCGGAGACCGCCACGGGCGCCGTCGAGACGGTCGAGCTGACGAAGCTGCAGCAGACCGTCTCGCGGCGGATGGCCGAGTCCAAGGCCACGGCCCCCCACTTCTACCTGCAGGCGAACATCGACATGACCCGCGCGGTCGCCGCGCGGGTCGCGATCAAGGCCGCCGCCGCAGAGGGCGACGTCGTCCCCTCCTTCAACGACATGGTGGTCAAGGCCTGCGCGATCGCCCTGCGCGATCGCCCCCGCGCCAACGGCGCCTACCGCGACGGCCGGCTCGAGCTCTACTCCCGCGTCAACGTCGGGGTGGCGGTGGCCGCGCGGGACGCCCTCGTGGTCCCGACCGTGTTCGACGCCGACCTCAAGGGCCTGCGCCAGATCGCGACCGAGACCCGGGCGCTGGCGGCCCGGGTCCGGGAGGGGACGATCACCCCGCCCGAGCTCTCCGGGGGCACCTTCACCGTCTCCAACCTCGGCATGTACGGGATCAGCAACTTCCATGCGGTAATCAACACGCCGCAGGCCGCGATCCTCGCGGTCGGGGCGATCACCGAGACCCCCGTCGCCTCGAAGGGGGAGATCTCCACCGCCCAGCTGATGGGCGTGACCCTGGCCTGCGACCACCGCATCCTCTACGGCGCCGAGGGCGCCGAGTTCCTCGGGCGCGTGCGGGCGCTCCTGGAGGAGCCCGTGGGGCTGGCGCTGTAGGCGAGTGGCGAGCGCTGAGGCGGCTCAGATCTCGAGGCGGGAGTCCTCGAGGATCTCCCGCACCATCCGCTGGTAGCGGCGGGAACGCTGCTCGTAGTCATGCCCGTCATCGTCACCGTCGCGGGCCCGCAAGCGTTTCAACCTGTACTCGTCCAGCGGGCGGCCTGCGGGCCCCGCCGGCGCCGAATCCCCCGAGCGGGGGGTTGAAACTTCGCCCGGGCGGGAATAGGGTGTGTAGCGATCAGTACATAGGGCGTCGAGGTGGAACCCTCGATCCCCATCGTCCATAGGCACCGCGGAGGAGATCCCGAAGCGGCGATTCGAGGGCCAGCCCGGAGGAGATCCCGAGGGGCGGCCAGACACGGAGGGCAGAGAGAATGACGCGAAGCGATGCCGCTTTCGCCAGCACGGGTGCGCATCAGCGCGCCAATGGTTCGATACGCGTGCCGGCCTGCGGCAACGGGCGGCCCGGCGACCAGCTGAACCGAGACGACCGCGCCAACCTGATCCGGTTCATGGCGATGATGCGGGCCGCCGAGGAGCGCGGCCTGACGCTGTATCGCCAGGGCAAGGTGCCGGGCTCCTTCTACGACGGCTGTGGCCAGGAGGCGATCTCGGTCGGCGCCGCGTACGCGCTGGAAGCGCGCGACCGAATGTGCATCCTGCACCGTGACCTGGGCGCCCACTTCGTCCGCGGAGTGACGCCCGACCGCTACTTCGCCAACTACATGGGGCGCTCCGGCGGGCCCACCGGCGGCAAGGACGGCAACCTGCATTTCGGCGACCCCGAGCTGGGCTGCATCGGCATGGTTTCGATGCTGCCCGACATGGCCCTGGTCGCCAACGGCCTGGCGCTCGCGTTCAAGGCCCGGGGCGAGCCGCGCATCGCGATGACCTTCTTCGGCGAGGGCTCGACGGCGAACGGCCAGTGGCACGAGGCGATGAACTTCGCCGGGGTCCAGCGCCTGCCCGTCGTCTTCCTGCTCGAGAACAACAAGTTCGCCTACTCGACACCGAACGAGCGCGAGTTCGCGGTCGATCCGGTCGAGCGCGCCCACACCTACGGATTCCCAGGCGTGACCGTGGACGGCAACGACGTCGAGGCGGTGTTCGAGGCCTCACGCGAGGCTGTCGATCGCGCCCGCCGCGGCGACGGCCCGACCCTGATCGAGGCCCGGACGATGCGCATGCACGGCCACGGCGCCCACGACGACATGAGCTACGTGCCGCCCGAGATGTTCGAGGAGTGGTCGCAACGCGATCCGATCGATCGCTATTCCGAGCGCCTGGTCGCCGATCACGGCTTCTCCAGCGACGAGGTCGAGAGCATCCGGACCGAGGTCAAGGCCTACGTCGACGAGTGCGCCCGCAAAGCGGTCGACTCGCCGCTGCCCGACGCCGCCACCGCCACCGCCGGCGTCTTCGCCGACGAGTGGCGACCCCTTGGCGACGGCAACGCACCCTGGTCCGCCCACGCCAGCGAGCGAAGGAAACCGGCATGAGCACCCAAGCCCAGCCCGCCACAGACCGGCCCGAAGCGGACGCGGGAGCAGATCATTCGGGCGGTACTACTTACCTCGAGGCCATTTCCGACGGCCTGCGCGAGGAGATGCGCCGCGACGAGACCGTGATCTGCATCGGCGAGGACATCGGCGCCTTCGGCGGCGCCTTCAAAGTCACCGACGGCTTCATCGAGGAGTTCGGGGAGGCGCGGGTGATCGATACGCCGCTGGCCGAGAACGCGATCATCGGCGCCGCGGTGGGGATGGCGGCAGAAGGCCTGAAGCCGGTCTGCGAGATGCAGTTCGCCGACTTCATCGCCTGCGGTTTCGACCAGCTCGTCAACGTCGCGGCGAAGCTCCACTACCGCCAGGGAATCGCCGTGCCGATGGTCGTACGCCTCCCTTCGGGCGGCGGCTTCTCGGGCGGCCCCTTCCACTCCCAGAACCCCGAGGCATGGTTCCTGCAGGCACCGGGGCTGAAGGTGGTGGCGCCCGCCTTCGCCGACGACGCGAAGGGGCTGCTGGTGAGCGCAATCCGCGATCCGAACCCGGTTTGCTTCCTCGAGCACAAGGGCCTCTACCGCCACGTCAAGGGCGAGGTCCCCAACGGGGAGCACGCGGTCGAGCTCGGCAAGGCGCGGGTCGTCCGCGAAGGGTCCGAGCTCTCCGTGATCGCCTACGGCTCGAGCGTCCACCTGGCGCTCGAGGCGGCCGAGGAGCTCGACGAGGACATCGAGGTGGTCGACCTGCGCTCGCTCTGCCCGCTCGACACCGCGGCGATCCTGACGAGCGCTCGCAAGACGGGCAAGGTGCTCGTCGCGCACGAGGCGACCCGCTCCTGCGGGGTCGGCGCCGAGGTCGCTGCGATCGTCACCGAGGAGGCATTCGAGGACCTCGACGGGCCGGTGCGAAGGCTGACCGCCCCCGACGTTCCGATCCCGTTCAGCCCCCCGCTCGAGCAGGCCGTCCTGCCCCAGCTCGACGACATGAAGGAGGCCTGCCGTGAGCTCCTCGCCTACTGAGCGCCCCGCCGTCGACCCGGCCGCCCCCGGACGCGGAGCGGAGGAGGCGGGCGGAACGTTGGAGGTTGTGATGCCTCAGATGGGAGTCTCGGTTGCCGAGGGGACGATCGTCGAGTGGCACAAGCAGCCCGGCGACGCGGTCGAGGCCGACGAGACGCTCGCCGACGTCACGACCGACAAGGTCGACGTCGAGATTCCCTGCCCGGCATCAGGCCGGCTCGGGAGCATCTTGGTCGAGGCCGGCGAGACGGTCGTGGTGGGGACTCCGATTGCGGAGATCGATACCGCGACGAACGGTGTGGCCGCGGGTCCTGTTGCCGGGGAGGGGGTGTCCCCGGACTTCCGACCCGATAGTTCGGCTTCCGGAGACACCCCCGTCCCCGCGCCACCCGCGGGCGGGACGTCGGAGGCGGACCGGTCCGGGTTCCATTCGCCGGTGGTACGAAGGATCGCTGAGGAGCACGGCGTTGATTTGGGGCAGGTCGAGGGGATGGGCATCGGGGGCCGCGTGCGCAAGAAGGATCTGGTCGCGTTCATCGAGTCGGCTCCTGCGACCTCGAATGGCCGGCCGCTGCACACCGAGTCGCCGTACCGGCCCGAGGAGATGGCCCCGTCGAACGGCCGGGCCGCCGTAGGCGCCGTCGAGGTGCTGGGCGAGCGGCGGGAGCCGATGTCCGCGATGCGAAAGACGATCGCCAGGCACATGGTCGACAGCCGGCGAACGGCGGCCCATTGCACGACGATCGTCGAGGTCGACTTCGCCCGCGTCGTCGCGGCGAGGGCCGAGCTGAAGGAGGAGATGGGGCAGCGAGGCGTGCCGCTGACCTACCTGGCATTCGTGGCGCTGGCGACCGTGGAGGCCCTGCGCGAGTTCCCGGTGCTGAACGCGTCGGTCGACGGCGACGAGCTTGTTCACCACGAAGATGTCAACCTCGGGATCGCGGTCGCGCTGGAGGAAGGCCTGATCGTGCCGGTGGTCCCCAAGGCTCAGCGCCTGAGCCTGGAGGGCATGGCCGCGGCGATCGCCGACGTCGCCGAGCGGGCACGGGCCAAGCGGCTCGAGCCCGACGAGGTCCACGGCGGCACCTTCACCATCACCAACCCCGGGCAGTTCGGGGCGGTGCTGGCGACGCCGATCATCAACCACCCCCAGGTGGCGATCCTCGACCTCGAAGCGATCGTCAAGCGGCCGGTCGTCGTACAAACGCCTCACCTCCTCAGCTCCGCTTCCGGGGGTGAGGCGGTCGGGGAGACCTCCGATTCGATCGCGATCCGGCCGATGTCCTACCTGCCGATGTCGTGGGACCACCGTGCGCTCGACGGCGCCCAGGCAGCTCGCTTCCTCAGCCGGATCAAGGAACGGCTAGAGGGCTGGGAGGCGGGCTGATGACCGTCGCCACGCGCTCCGGCTCCAACGACCGTCCGGTCGGCGGCGCCATGCCCACGCGCTCCCGGCGCGACCCGGTGGGAAGCACGGTGCCACCCGTCCCTTTCGAGCACGAGGAGCTCGTGATCCGGCGGGGGGCACGCAGCGGCGCCGAGATGATCGTCGCGATTCACTCCACCGCGCTGGGCCCCGCCCTGGGCGGAATCCGGCTTTGGCACTACTCCTCGCCCATGGACGCGTCCCGCGACGCCCTGCGCCTGGCGAAGGGCATGACGATGAAGGCCGCCGCCGCGGGCCTCGACCTCGGGGGCGGCAAGGGTGTCATCTGCGCGCCCGGCGGAGGTCTGAAGCGAGGCGCGGCGCGAACGGCGGCGCTTCGGGACTTCGCTGACCTGGTGGACTCGCTGGACGGCCGCTACATCACCGCCGAGGACGTCGGGATCTGCCCCGAGGACATGGTCGTGATGCGCGAGCGCACCCGTCACGTCACCGGCCTGCCGCCGGCCCTGGGCGGCTCGGGAGATCCCAGCCCGTTCACCGCGGCCGGGGTCGAGGCCGCGATGCGCGCCTGCGTGCGAGAGCGCTTCGGCTCTTCCGACCTCGCCGGCCGGCGGGTGACCGTGATCGGGCTCGGCCACGTCGGGGGCGGGGGCGCCCGGCGCCGGGGCGCCGGCGGGGCGCGGCGCCCGGGGTCCGCCATCCGCCCCCCCCCCCACCCCCGCGCCCGG
>JBKJZF010000316.1:0-4559 GCA_046715315.1 Solirubrobacterales bacterium
CCGCTGGTCTCGGAGATGCCCCACGGCGGCTACAAGCAGTCCGGCTACGGCAAGGACCTCTCGATGTACTCGCTCGAGGACTACACCGAGGTCAAGCACGTGATAATCAACCTGGGCTGAGCCCGGGCTGACCTACATGTAGTGGTGGGGCGATGACGCTCGCCGACAGCATGATCCTGGTCGATCAGACCGCGGTGCCGACGGCGGCCTCGGCGGCGATCGCCGACCTCGGAGTCAGATCCAGGAGACCCAGTGGATCTTGACCGCGAACAACCTCCCGCTGGCGGACGGGGGCGTTCCCGCTCCTCGACGGTGCTCAGCTGTCCGCAGAGCCGGAGCGCGAGATGGACCGAGACACCGACTGCCACCACTTCGACCGGCAGGTGCTGATCGTGGCGCCGGAGCTCGGCTGGCACCCCGAGCACTGCCTGGTGCTGCGCTGAGGGCCGGGGTGTGCCCGCGGACTCAGCTCGGCCGTGGCGCGCGCGCCGAAGGGCACGCCGACGATCGCCGCCCCGGCGCCCGCGAGGTCCGCGGGGTCCTCCGACCAGGGCAGCTGCGCGAAGCTGGCCAGGCCTGCGTACGGGGGCTTGTGCTCGAAATCCGGCCAGCGGCCCGCGGGGTCGATCATCGGCGACCACGAGTATCCACCACCGGGACCCGCCTGGTGCCAATCTGTTCGAAATGGAGCAACGGATATACCAAAGAGGAGGAAACATGGCTACTGCGCCGACCCAGACCAAGCTGAGGAACTTCATCGACGGTGAGACCGTCGACCCCGCCGACGGCGCCACCGAGGAGGTGCGCAACCCGGCGACCGGTGTGGTGATCGCCGAGGCGCCGGTGTCGAGCGCCGAGGACGTCGACCGCGCCGTGGCTGCCGCGCGCCGCGCTTTCCAGAGTTGGTCCCGGACGACTCCGCGGGAGCGCTCGGAGCGCCTGCTCTCCCTCGCCGACGTGATCGAGGAACACTCGGATGAGCTCTCGGCGCTGGAGTCCGCCGACGGCGGCAAGCCGCTGCGCGCGGTCATCGACGAGGAGATGCCGGGTAACTCCGACAACCTCCGCTTCTTCGCCGGCGCCGCCCGCTTGATGGAGGGCAAGGCGGCCGGCGAGTACGTCTCCAACCGCACCTCGATGATCCGCCGCGAGCCGGTCGGCGTGGTCGGGCAGATCACCCCCTGGAACTACCCGCTCTCGATGGCCGTGTGGAAGATCGGCCCGGCGCTGGCGACCGGCAACACCGTGGTGCTGAAGCCGGCGGAGAACACGCCGATGTCGACACTGCGGCTGGCGGAGCTGGCCGCCGATGTCTTCCCCCCGGGCGTGCTGAACGTGATCGGGGGTCACGGCGATCCCGCCGGCGCGGCGCTGGTGCGTCACGCCGACGTCGACATGATCTGCCTGACGGGCTCGCCCGGTACCGGCAAGTGGATCGCCCGCGAGGCCGCCGAGACGCTCAAGCGGGTCCATCTCGAGCTCGGCGGCAAGGCGCCGGTGATCGTCTTCGACGACGCCGACATGGACGCGGTCGCCTCCACGGTGGCGGGCACCGGCTACTACAACGCCGGCCAGGACTGCACCGCCGCCTGCCGCGTGCTCGCCGCGGACGGCGTCTACGACGAGGTCGTCTCGCGCCTCGCCGACGAGGCCAAGGGCTACGTGATGGGTGACACCGCCTCGTCGGAGACGACCCTGGGGCCGGTGATCTCGCAGGCGCAGCGCGAGCGGGTCGAGGGTTTCCTCGAGCGGCGCGGCTCGAACGCCGAGATCGTCACCGGCGGCCGAGAGCCGGATCTGCCCGGCTACTTCCTCGAGCCGACGGTCGTGGCCGGGCTCGAGCAGGACGACGAGATGATCCAGAACGAGGTCTTCGGCCCCGTGATCACGGTCCAGCGCTTCGCCGACGAGGCGAGGGCGGTGGAGTGGGCGAACGGCACCCGCTATGGCCTCGGCTCCTCGGTGTGGACGCGCGACGTCGGCCGCGCGCATCGCGTCGCCAACGCGCTTCGCTTCGGCGTCGTCTGGATCAACGACCACATCACCTTCTGCTCGGAGATGCCTCACGGCGGCTACAAGGAGACCGGCTACGGCCGCGACATGTCGATCTACGCGCTCGAGGACTACACCGAGATCAAGCACGTGATGGTGAACCTCGACTGAGATGCGGGTCGTGGTCGTCGGAGCCGGGTTCGCGGGGCTCGCCGCGGCGGATCAGCTGCGGGGTGCCGGCTGGGAGGTGACCGTGCTGGAGGCGCGCGATCGCGTCGGCGGCCGGGTGTGCTCACGTCGGCTGGAAAACGGCGCCGTGGTCGAGATGGGCGCCGAGTTCGTGCTGCCCAAAAACACCGTCCTCGCCGAGACCGCGGACCGCCTCGGGCTCGACCTGGCCGACAAGGGAATGCGATACGGACGCCGGGAGTTCCGCGGCGAGGACCCGGTGGACCCGGGCGCGGTCGACGAGGCGGTGGCGAAGATCGAGCAGGCGCTGGCGGGACCCGGCGCGGGCGGGTCGGTCCGCGACCTGCTCGACCGGCTGGAGATCGACCCGGCGGCCCGCGAGGCGATTGCCGCCCGGGTCGAGATCTCCTCGGCGAGCCCCGCCGAGGAGGTCGCCGCGTCGGCGCTGGCGGGCCTGGCCCACATCGACGACGAGCCCTCGCCCAGCGTCGGCGGCGGCAACCAGCGCATCGCCATCGAGCTGGCCCGCGGCCTCGGCGGCTCGGTCTCGCTGCGCTCGCCGGTGCGCACCGTGCGCTGGGACGACGGGGTTCGGGTGCGCACCGATGGTGGTGAGGTTGAGGCCGACGCCTGCGTGGTCGCCGTGCCGGCGCCGCTGGTGGCCTCGATCAGCTTCGAGCCCGAGCTGCCGCGCGACCTGCGCGGGGCGCTCGCCGGGATCGGCTACGGGCACGCCGCGAAGCTGTTCGCGCCCCTGCGCGCCCCGGCGCCCACCAGCGCCGTGCTTTCGGTGCCGGAGCGCTACTGGGCCTGGACCGCGCTCGGCGGCGACGGCGAGGTGCAGCCGGTGCTCTCCGCCTTCGCCGGCTCGGCTCCGGCGCTGCGCGCGCTCGGCGTGGGCGACGGTGCGGGGCGATGGACCGACTCGGTGGTCGCCTTGCGAGCCGATCTCGACCTCGACGCGGACCGGGCGATGCTCTCGACCTGGGACGACGACCCCTGGGCCGGCGCCGCCTACTCGCTGCCGGTCTCGGAGGAGGCGACCGAGACGATCGCCGCCGGCGCCGGGCCGCTGGCGTTCGCCGGCGAGCACACCGCCGTCGAATGGCACGGGCTGATGGAGGGGGCGCTGCGCAGCGGCCTCCGGGCCGCCGAGTCGGTCAGGGCGGTGGCGATCTAGGGCACCGCGGTCGCCTCGGCGACCGCAGTGCCTGCTCCCGCCGCCCCGCCGGAGCCCTCGTCGCGGGTCAGGCGGTGCGCGAAGTACACCGGGATGATCGAGATCAGGATCACGAGCACGGCGACGACGTTGACGATCGGAAGCTGGTTGGGCCGCGAGATGTTGTTGAAGATCCAGATCGGCAGGGTCTCGTCGCCGGTGCCGATCGTGAACGTGGTGACGATGATCTCGTCGAAGGAGAGCGCGAAGGCGAGCAGCGCCCCGGCGACCAGCGCCGTTCGCATGTTCGGCAGCGTCACCAGGCGAAAGGTCTGCCAGGGGCTCGCGCCGAGGTCCGCCGAGGCCTCCTCGAAGGAGCCCGAGAGCCGGCGCAGGCGCGCGATCACGTTGTTGTAGATGACGACGATGCAGAAGGTGGCGTGGCCGACGACGATCGTGAACAGGCTCAGATCGACGCCGAGGACCTGGGTGAAGCTCGTGTTGAGCGCCACGCCGGTGACGATGCCCGGCAACGCGATCGGCAGGATCACGAGGAACGAGATCGTCTCACGGCCGAAGAAGCTGTAGCGCGCTACCGCCAGCGAGGCCAGCGTCCCGAGCACGAGCGCGATCGCGGTCGCCAGCGCTCCGGCCTGGAGCGAGTTGACGAACGCCTCGCGGGCGCCCTCGTTGTCGATCGCCGCGCTGAACCAGTCCAGCGTCAGCCCCGGCGGCGGCCAGCTCAGGGTCCGCTCCGGGTTGAAGGCGTAGATCGCGATGATGATCAGCGGGATGTAGATGAACGCGAGCGTCACCCCGGTCCCGATCCGCAGCATGATCGTGGCGCGGCGCGAGAGCCTCATCGCGGCTGTCCCTGAGGCTCAGACATGCTCGAAGGCCCCAAGCCGCCGGGCCACCAGCAGGTAGATGATCATGATCAGGATCGGCACCGTGGCGAAGGCGGCGGCGAGTGGCAGGTTGTTGGTGATGTTCGCGTAGACGACGGTGCCGATGAACTGCGTCGAGGAGACCAGCGAGGGCGCGATGAAGTCGCCGAGCGTCAGCGAGAAGGTGAAGATCGAGCCGGCGACGATCGCCGGGAAGACGAGCGGCAGGATCACCCGCCGGAAGGTATAACCGGGCCCCGCGCCGAGGTCGTCGGAGGCGCTCAGGAGCGAGTTCGGGATCCGTTCCAGCCCGGCATAGATCGGGATGATCA
>JBKJZF010000317.1:0-4075 GCA_046715315.1 Solirubrobacterales bacterium
GCCACCAAGAGGCGACCCGGATCGCCTCGTCGACCAACCTCTTCTCGCTCGCCGAGTCGCTGGGCGGCGTCGAGTCGCTGATCGAGGTGCCGCAGGCGATGACGCACCAGTCGGTCGAGGACTCCGACGCCGCGGTCCCGGCCGATCTCGTCCGCCTCTCCTGCGGCGTCGAGGCTGCGGAGGATCTGATCGCGGACCTGGCGGCGGCGCTGAGCTGATCACGCAGGCCGGCCGCACTCTGTAGACGGCCCCGCGGACACCCGCTTTCATCGTCATTTCATCTGCTTCCTGTATGCGGGAGGACGATTTGAGAGCGAAGGAGGCTAGATCCCGATGAAGATCAACCGAAAGGTGCTTGCCGTCGCGGCTGCGATCGCGGTCGTGGCCGCCGGCGGCGTTGGCATCGCCTACGCGGTCGGGGGCGGCTCCGAGGAGCAGGTCACCGGCCCCGACGCCGACAAGGCGGCGGCCGTCGCGATCGACCAGGTCGGTGGCGGCAGCGTGACCGAGGTCGAGTACCAGGACAACGACGGAGCCGGCCTCTACGAGGTCGAGGTCCAGCGCGACGACGGCACCCAAGTCGAGGTGCATCTGAGCGGCGGCTTCGACACCGTGGGTACCGCCGCGGACGACGACAGCGCCGGCGACGAGGACGAGGGCGCCGGCGGCGGCGACTGACCACAAGCCCGGCGGGCCACTGGCCCGCCGGGCTCTCTCCTGCTCAGGGCGACTGGGGATGGGTCCCAGCTGCCAGCGGGAGGATGGGTCCTACCAGCGGGAGGATGGGTCCCAGCTGCGAGCGGGTTTTCATCCGGGTTTCATGATTGACGCATAGACCTCGGTGCGCATTGGCCGTGGACGCGGCCGGGTGACCAAACAAGAAATCGACCGGACTGAGGAGATGCGAATGGAGACCAAGGCGAAGCAGCTGATCGCGACGATCCTGGGCACGTTCGCGGTGCTCGTGCTGGCCGCCTGCGGCGGCGATGACGCCGGCGGTACCGCCGGCGAGGAAGGCGCGACGGGAGACGGGTCATCGGCCGCGGCCGGATCCGATTTGCCCCAGGGGAGCGAGCCCGTCGAGCTGGATCCGGCCGAGTTCACGTCCGATGTCGACCATCCCTACTGGCCGATGAAGGTCGGCAGCCGCTGGGTCTACAGCGAGACCGACTCGGAGGGCACTCAGCAGCGCGTGGTCGTCACGGTGCTTGACGAGACGAAAAAGATCGCCAACGGCATCGAGGCCAGGGTCGTCCATGACGAGGTGACCGAGCAAGGTGAGCCGGTGGAGATCACCGACGACTGGTATGCCCAGGACTCCGACGGCAACCTCTGGTACCTGGGCGAGGACACCGCCGAGTATGAGAACGGCAAGATCTCGTCAAGGTCCGGCTCCTTCGAGGCGGGCGTCGACGGGGCGCAGCCGGGCATCATCCTGCCCGGCGAGCCCGAGGTCGGCCAGACCTACCGGCAGGAGTACTACGAGGGCGAGGCCGAGGACGAGGGAGAGATCGTAAGTCTCGACGCGCAGGCCGAGGTTCCGTTCGGCCACTTCCGACCGGCGCTGATGACGAAGGACACCAATCCGCTGGAGCCGAAGGTGCTCGAGTTCAAGTTCTACGGCCGCAACGTCGGGCCGGTGCTGGCCGTCTCGGTGTCGGGCGGCAGCGACCGGGAGGAGCTGCTCAGCTATTCCGAGGGTAAGTGAGGCCGGAGCCTGTTTGCGGACATCTCAGCCGGCCGGATTAGCGGCGCCGCGGTAGACCTCCTTGGCGGGGACCCCCGGCGTCAGCCCCGGCCTCCAGCTGCAGCCGCCCGAGACGGCAACCACCGTCCGGGTGCAGGACGGCAAGACCCTGACCACCGACGGCCCGTTCGCCGAGACCAAGGAGGCGCTCGGCGGCTACCTCCTGTTTGAGGCCGATCGGCCCGATCCTTCACCCATCGTGCAATCCACTCCCAAGGGCCGGCCCGCTCGACGGGTCGGCCCTCAGTGCGGCGAGGAAGCTCCGCAGCGTCGGTCGGGGACGATCAAGCCGGCCTGGTCAGCGCTTCCTGGGACTCGAGGCCTCTGATCACGTGCAGGTCGACGGAGCCGGGCGCGAACACGCTGATCGAGTATTGAAGGGCCTGGCCTCCGGCGAGGTGCATCACTTCGACCAGCTCGAGGGCGGCGGTGACGCGCGTCGTGCCCATCGCTTCGCCCAGCCGGCTGCCCGGCTCCACCAGTCGCGGACGCACCTGGGTCCTCGCAAACGCGATCAGGACGCCCCGCTCGATGAGGACGTCAAGCACCATCTCCCCTGACGCGATCGCCGCCCGAAGCTCCTCCGGCGGCGGCAGCCCGATGTCCGGATGGACGATGTCGCGCATGTGGGCGGCCACCGCTCCGTCGACGAGCAGCGTCCGCTGGATCAGCGGCGCCCTCGCCCCCCTTCGCATCCCCAGGGCCTCGGTCACATACCCCGGGGTGCGCGCCTGCTCGACCTGCAGGTTGCGAACCGCAAGCCGCTTGCCCTGCCGTCGTGCGAGTGACGCGTAGGACTCGAGCACCTCGAGGCCCTCGCTGAAGGCGGCCCCGAGCGCGACCCGGCCGACGAAGGTGCCGCTGCCCTGCCTGCGGGCGATCTCGCCGTTGCTCTCCAGACGCTCAAGCGCCAGTCGCAGCGTTCCCCTCGAGACGCCGAGCCCCGCGGCCAGCTCCTTCTCGGGAGGCAGGCGATCGCCCGGGCGGGCGCGGCCCGGCGCCAGTCGCTCGCGCAGCGCGGTCTCGGTTGCGTCGACCAGGGAGGGTCTGGACACGCTGCGAGCGTAGAGGGCCGCTCAGCCCCCGGCCGGGTCCTCGGCCACGCCCACGGGCGGGTCGCCGTCCATCAGCCCGAGCCGGCGAGCCAGCCAGGGGGCCGGGAGCGCCTGCAGGATCAGCGTCATCACGATCGCCAGGGCGACCACGGCGGCGTATTCGTCGGTGTGCGGTACGCCGAGGCCGGCGAGCACACCGCCGAGCGCCGCCGGGACGACGCCGGTCTCGCGCGTCCAGCAGAGGAACGCCAGCTCGCGGCGGGTCCAGCGGGCCCGCCGGTCGGGCAGGGTGCAGACGAGCACGGTCAGCGGGCGGGCGAGCAGCAGCAGGGCCGCGAGCACGGCCAGCGCCGGCAGGAAGTGCTGGCCCAGCGTGTCGAAGGGGATGTTCGCGCCCAGCACGACGAAGACGAAGAGCGTGACCAGATCGGCGACGTTGAAGGCGAACTGCCGAAGATCGCGCTCGTGGGTGGAGTGCATGGCCAGCCCCAGGTGCTCCATGTTGCCAACGATCAGCCCGGCGAGAAAGGCGCCCAGGTAGCCGCTGCCGCCCGCCGAGTCGAGCGAGAAGTAGCCGATCGTGACCACGGCGAGGACCGCGGCCGCCGACGACTCACGCCAGATGCCGGCGCGCCGGCTCGAGATCGTCGCTGCGAGCAGGACGCCGGCCACCACCCCGATCACGGAGCTGATCCCCAGATCGACCACGAACTCGCGGGCCGGCGTCGCCAGGGACCCGTCGCCGCTGAGCAGGACGCCTGCCAGCGCCAGCGCGAGCACCGCCCCGGTCGGGTCGTTGAACGCCGACTCTGCCACCACCGTCTGCGCCACCTTCGGCCGCAGGCGCGAGCGCACGAACAGCGGGATCAGGATCGCCGGGTCGGTCGGCGCGAGCACCGCGCCCATCAGCAGCGCCGCGGTCCAGGACAGGTCGAAGGCCAGGTGGGCGACGACGCCGGTGATGACCGCGGTCAGGATCACCCCCGGGACCACCAGCATCCCCAGCCCCAGCCACACCCGGCGCAGCACCACCAGCGAGAGGTTCAGCCCACCGTAGAAGAGGATCAGCGAGACGCCCAGGGTGAACAGCAGCTGGGCGCCGATCGAGTCCAGCGGCACGTCGATCACGTCGAGCAGCGAGGGCCCGAGGAGCGACCCGAACAGCACCAGCAGCAAGATTTCGGGCATGCGAACGACGCTCGCCAAAAAGCGCGCCGCCAGTCCCGCGCCGAGCAGCAGGCTCAGCGTCAGGAGCACGTCGCGGGTCACGACG
>JBKJZF010000318.1:0-3549 GCA_046715315.1 Solirubrobacterales bacterium
GGGCACGGCGTCGCCGTTGGTGGCCGACGGCCGGAGAACGAGCAACGCCGCCAGCGCGAGAGCCAAGGCGCCTCCGCCGATGAGAAACGACAATGGGATACCCCGCCGGGCGGGGGCGGCTGAGGCGCGGCGGTCGAAACCCGGCCGGGGGCGGGCACGTCGTCGCGAGCGCTTGGCCGCCATGGTTACAGCAGCCAGGTGAACAGCCCCGCCATGCGAGCGAAGGCATTGAGGTAGATGAGGACGCCCATGGCGGCAACGAACAGGCCGGCCGCGACCTCGACCGGTCGGTGCCAGCGGCGCAGCGTGTCGATCACGGGTTGCAGCTGCGGGAGGGCGACCGCGGCCAAGAGGAAGGGCACCGCGAGGCCGAACCCGTAGAAGGCCAGCAGCAATGCGGCGACGCCCACGTCCTGGCTGCTGGCGCCCATGGTCAGGATGGCGCCGAGCACCGGGCCGATGCACGGGCTCCAGCCCAGAGCAAAGAGGGCGCCAAGCATGACGGAGCGCATCGAGCGGCCGCTCGGCAGCCCTTCGAGGCGAGGTCCCAAGCTCAGCCGCGACAGGACCGGACCGAAGACCCCGGTCATCAGCACGCCGAGGGCGATGACTGCCAGGCCGGTCGCCTCGCGAGCGAAGGGGATGACGCGCAGCAGTCCGGCCCCGAGCAGGCCGGCAGAAACCCCCAGCAGGACGAAGATCGCGGCGAACGAGAGGGTGAAGAGGAGCGCCTGTCGCAGCAGCGGCTGGCGCCCGATGGCTCCGATCGACAACGACGCTGGACCACTGGCCGGCACAGCGATGACGCCGCCGGCGGTCTCACCGAGGTAGGCGAGGTACACCGGCACCAGCGCCAGGACACAGGGCGAAATGAAGGAGATGATCCCCGCAACGAAGGCGAGGCCAAGGCTGACTTCCATCGGTCCCAGATGCGGCTTGCGGTGATCCTGCTACAGTAGTGTAGTTGGCTCGGCAGCCTGTCCTCCGCCCCGACGGGATGCGGGCGTTCGGGTACCCGCCCATCAACCTTATTTCATCGTCCCGGAGGAGTCATGATCTCGCACGGGCCACGTCGCGCTCTCTTCATAGTCGGACTTGCCATGCTGCTGGCGGCCTGTGCGCCGAGTGGCGGGGGCGCCTCACCGAGCGACCAGGGCCTACGCACCGTTCAGGTGCAGATGACCGATGAGCTGCGCTTCGAGCCTGCCGAGCTCTCGGTGCAGGCGGGCGAGACGGTGCGCTTCGAGGTTACGAATGACGGGCAGATCGTCCACGAGTTCCTGATCGGCGACGAGGCCGCGCAGGACGAGTTCGAGATGCAGATGTCCGATGGCAGCGCCATGCCGCACGCCACCGATGCGGGGGTCAGCGTCGAGCCAGGCGGGACCGAGACGTTCGAGTACACCTTCGGGGAAGCCGGCCAGCTGCTGGCAGGCTGCCACGAGCCCGGCCACTACGCTGGCGGAATGGTGGCCACCATCACCGTCGAGGGCTGATCGCCTAACCATCGAGCAGCTGCAGGCGCGGACTCCTGAGCGCCAGTCGCCGTGCGATTTCGACCGAACCCCACGACCGCCAGCAAATTCCCGGGGGAGCGGCGTGACGACACCGCTGTAGGAGCGGATCCATGAGTTGGCTAGACTCGTCGCATGGGTGACGACGCCTACCGACTGTGGCAGCACTGGCAGCAGATGGATTACCCACGACGCGGCGATCCTGTTTGCCTGGCACGAACGCGAGATCAGCGGCCATCTCGAACAGCTCGCCGAGGCCCGCGACCAGGCTGGCGACCCCCGCGATCGGCTCGAAGCCGTCCTCGAGGCCTACGCGCTCATCTCCCACGAGTCCCACGGGCACCACGACGCCGAACTTGCGGCCTTCCTGCATCGAGACGAGCAGGTCGCTCGGGCGCAGCACCAGCTCCGCAACATGGTCCGCGACCTGCTGACTGAGGCCGGGACGACCGGAGATGTCCGCGATGACGTCGTGCCTGACGAGCTGGCGAGCTACTGCCTCTACGCCCTCGCCGCGGCCGGCAGCCTGCCATCCAAGGCCGCGGTCCGCCGGTTGGTGATGGTCACGCTGGCGGGGTTGCGCCCGCGCCCTTAACTCGTTGTGATGCGGCGGCCTACAGCCGGTCGACCAGGCTGAAAGGCCGATCCGTCTGCTGGGATGGTGTTCCGATCCGATCCACGCGGTAGCGCGTCAGGAGCCGTCGGCTCTTCCAGCCCCACCCAGGCACATGAGATCACGGCCAGTCCACCATCGGCCAGGAACTGCTGCACAAGGTATGGCTACTGCAAATACCATCTGAAATGAGGGATATTGCAGTGAGTGATGCGAAGGTGAACCCTCGCCGCGGCGCGGGCGGCCAGACTTGTCGAAAGCGGGCTCGAGCGCCGGGAACTGGAGCTCAAGGGAAAGAGCGCCTTGACATCCGTGCTCGTGATCAAGGGGTAGGACGAGCAGCCGAGTGCGCGAGCGTCTTCTGGGTCGTCAGGCCGGCCCGGTCACGTCGGCGTCGTCGGTAATCGGGTCCGCCGGTGACTTCTCGAGGCGCGCCAGGAAGACCAGCGGCAGCGCGACAAGCTGGACCGCGGCCGAGATCAGGTACGAGGCTGCGTAGCCGCTGACATCGGCCGCCCGGCCGAGGACCGGCTGCGCGACCACGCCGCCCGCAGATCCCATCAGCGAGTCGAACGAGAGCACCGTGGCGCGCTGCTCGGAGGGAATCACGTCGTTCAGGAAGGCCGACCGCATCGGCCTGTTGACGGCACCGATGAGGGACCACAGTGCAAGCAAAACCAGAGCCACCACGAAGCCCGGCTTCAGCCCCAGCACCGCCAGGAAGGCGATGCCCAGCACGCCGCCGATCAGCAGCGCATCGGTCCGGCGTCGGAAAAGCCGACGGACGTATGGCACCAATTGGCCGCCGGCTATCTGCACCCCGGCGAAGAGCGCCGCGGCCAGGCCCGCGATGCTGTAGGCGGTAGGGTCCCCGTACAGCTCCAGCAGGTAGGGCTGCGCGGCGTAGAAGACATAGATGCCGGTGCCGGCCGTGAAAGGGACCGCCAGCATCAGCCAGCGGACCGGCGGGTTGCGCAGGCCACCGTCGATGGACCCCCTGAGCACATTGCGGACGGCGGTGACCGCGCTCGCGTCGCGGTCCGGCGAGAAGCCGATGTCGCGCATGAAGCGCCAGGCCACCAGGAGGGTCACACCGAACATCGCGGCACGGATGATGTATGGAACGCCCAGGTTGGTGACCTGGGCGACGAGCCCGCCGGCGACCGTGCCACCCAGCATGGCCGCTCCGGTCACCGTCTGCGCCCGGCCGAAGACATGTTCCAGGTGGCCCTGGAAGCCGGTGGCGTGCAGGGCGTCGACCAACCAGGCCTCGGTCGCGCCCGAAAAGAAGGTGAAGCCGAGGCCCAGCAGGATCGATGCAATTGCCCAGCCCCACAGCGGCGCGTGGATCTGCCACATCACGAGGTAGAGGAGCGTCGAGACGAGGAGCGTGGCGGCGCCCAGCAGGTACGAGAAGCGGCG
>JBKJZF010000319.1:0-3227 GCA_046715315.1 Solirubrobacterales bacterium
GGCCGCGGCGATGCTGTCGTCCTTGACCATCGTCGTCAGCCCATCGGAGCAGAGCAGGAAGACGTCTCCCGGCTTCGCCCTGTAGGTCAGCGTGTCGACCTCGACCTCGCGCTCGGGCCCGAGGGCACGGGTGATGATCGAGCGCTGCGGGTGATCCTCGGCCTGCTCGGGGGTCAGCCGCCCCTGGCGCCGCAGCTCCTCGACCAGCGAGTGGTCGGAGGTGAGCAGGCGCAGCTCGCCGTCGCGGAACAGGTAGGCGCGGCTGTCGCCGACGTGGGCGATGCTGATCTCGTCGCCCTCGATCAGCGCGGCGGTGAAGGTGGTGCCCATTCCCGAACGGGACTCGTCCTCGGCGGCGTGCTCGTTGATCCGGCGGTTGGCGCCCTCGGCGATCGAGCGCAGGTAGGCCTCCGGCGCCTCGGAGCCGCGCTCGGCCGACTCCAGCGACTCGGCGGCGATCCGCGACGCGACCTCGCCCGCCTGGGCGCCGCCCATGCCGTCGGCCACGGCGAAGATCGGGGCGCCCGCGAAGAACGAGTCCTCGTTGGCGGAGCGCTGCCGGCCGGTGTCCGAGATGAACGCCTGCTCGGCGATCCGCAGGCCCACTACGGGACCTCCAGCTCGAAGCGGAGCTCGGTGTCGCCGATGCGCACCTCGTCGAGGTCGCCGAGGACGCTCTCGCCCTCGAGCCGGGCGCCGTTGAGGTAGGTGCCGTTGGTCGAGCCCATGTCCTCGACGTAGTAGCCGCCGCTGCGGGAGAACAACCTCGCGTGGATGCCGGAGGCAAAGCGGTCCTCGATGCGGACGTCGGCCTCGGTCGAGCGGCCGATCGAGAGGCCACCGAAGAGGTCGAAGCGCTCGCCCGGCTGAAGCCCGCCTCCCTTGAGGACGACCAGCGAGGCGTCGGTGCCGGGCTCACGCCCCCCCGGGCCGGTGGGGTGGAAGCCGGTCGCCTCCGGCGCCGGCATCGCCGTCATCCGCACCTCCCGCAGCGCGCTCCGCGCCACCCAAAGCAGGAACAGATAGAGCACGATCAAGAACCCGAACTTGAGCGCAACCGCGATCGGCTCAGAGTCCACGACCACACCTCGCCCGGGCCAGCGCCGAAGTCGCGGGTCCGGAGCATGGGCCTGCCGGGTAAGGCTCCGCGCCCGAACCCGACGGAAGCGGACGCGAAGCGGAGCATTCCGGCGGAGTTATTCCGAAGCGGAGGATCTGGCCGGAGTTATTCATCCCCCGGCAGGCCGATGACGGCGCCGATGACGACGAGGGCGCCGCCGACGACCGCGATCAGCCCGCCGACGGTGGCGGTTGCCTGGGCAAGCGCGGCGCCGGCGATCGAGGCGAGGGCCCCGAGGGCGAGCAGGGTCCACCAGCCGCCGCCGGCCGTCCGTCGCGCCGGCGCCGTGAGCACGGTGACCAGCGCGATCACGCCGAGGCAGGCGATGCGAACGACGTCGCCGAAGAGGCTGACCAGGATCACCAGCGCCGCCAGCGCGGCGGCGATCAGGGCGACCTGGAGCGCCCGATCGCCCACCGGGCTATCTAGATATCCAGCTCGATCGTCCCGACCTTGCCCGAGGGCAACGGGAGCTCGAACTTGAGCGGGCGGTTGTCGGCGGAGGACTGCTCGAGCAGGAAGAGCACCAGCGACCCCTGGGTGGGACCGTCCTGCGCGATCGAGTTGGCCTCCGGGAGCTCCTCGTTGGGCCCCAGGGCCTCGCCCAGCGGCAGCGCGTACGGGCTCTCGCTGGGCACCGGATCGTAGGTGTTGTCGAGGGTGTCGACGACCCGGAACGCCTCCGGGGTCGTCACCTCCTCCTCGCCGTCGTTGTGGACCTGGATGAAGACACCGAAGTACTCCTGGCCGGGAGGCGGCTCGGGCTGCCCCACGACGTAGGCGGAGTCCTCGACGTCGTCGGGGTTGAGGAAGCGCGAGATGACGACGTTGTAGCTGAGGTGGTCGGCCTTGACCGGCTCACCCTCCTTGACGTCGAGCTCCTCCTCTGAGCTGCCGCATCCGGCGAGCGGGGCCGCCAGGGCCACAACCGCGAGCAGGAGAAGAGCTGGTGCGAGGCGCCTGCGCATCTGGCGCGGCAGTCTATCCAGCGCCAGGCACGCGATCGCCGCCGGCCACGGCGACGCGCTGCGGGGTCTGATCCTCCTCGAGCGCCAGCTTGAGCTGGGCCAGCGAGGCGCTGAGCCGCCGGCGATAGGAGCGCGCGCGCCCGGGCTTGTGATCGGCGATCCGGTCCAGCGGGCTCGAGGGCTCGGTCCAGTGCACGACGCGCACCTCACATCCGTTTGCGCCGGCCTCGGTCACCTCCCAGACGGTGAAGATCGGCATCCCGGAGAGCCGTGACCCGCGGCCGCGCTCGAAGATCCGGTATGGCGCGTCGAGCTCGTCGATCACGCTCTCCATCCACACCCGGGGACGGCGGACCCGGAAGCGAGCCGCGGCGCCGACGCCCACCGACGCGAGCTGCTGGAGGCGGTACTCCTCGAGGAACTCCCCCATGAACGAGGGCCTGTTGGCGAGGTCGGCCACAAAGCCGAAGGCCCGCTCGCGCGGGACGTCGATCGGGGTGCTGACTGAGACGGGACCCATTGGCGGCGCGATTCTATGCCGCCCGCGAGCGAGCCCGGCGTTGTCGGCCACCGACGCCAGGGAACTAATAAGCGGAATTTCCGTCGATAGCGGCCTCCTCGGGGTCGAGATCGAGGCGATTGCTCGTTAGTATCGCTACAAGGTGGGTACCAGCCCTTGGCCGTGTTCACCAGACATTCCCCCGAGCTACACCAGACCGGCGAGAACGTCCACTCGCTCGCGTCAGTCGGCTCGCTGACTTGCGTCGAGTGCGGGTACGCGATGGCCGTCGGGGCGCTCGAGAATCTGCCTCGCTGCCCGGCGTGCGGGGGCTCGCGCTTCCGCCACGCTTCGATCTTCGAGCACCCGACCGTGCAGGAGGCGGCGGTGGAGCCGGCGTCGGCCCCACCCTCATGGCTAGACGACCTGCGAGACCTCGAGGCCGGCGTCCCACGGATCGCCTTCGAGGAGGAGGGTGAGCCCACCGTCGTCGAGATGAGCCGGCGATGGACCCGGATCGGGCGCAGCGACAGTGCCGACCTCACGCTCGACGACCCGACCGTCTCCCGGCGTCACGCGATGGTCGTGCGCACCGCCGACGGCGGCCTGCGCGCGCTCGACGACCGCAGCCTCAACGGCC
>JBKJZF010000320.1:0-2607 GCA_046715315.1 Solirubrobacterales bacterium
GCCTTCGGCCTCTGCGCCTGGGGCCTTGCGGCAGCCTTCCGCCGGCGGGCCGGCGTCGCTTTCAAGATCCGCTGATCAGGCGCGCGACTTGGACTCGAGCGCGGCCGCGAGCACGAGGCGCTGGCGCTCGGTCAGCCGGCCGAGCTCGCGGTTCTCGTTCAGGGCAAGGCCGAAGAGGAACTTGCGCGCACGCGCACGTCCCCAGCGACGCTGGCTGCGCAGCAGCTCTCCGACGGTCATCGTCGACACTTCCCAGGGGCAGCTGCGCACCACCTCGGCACTCTCGACCATCCCCGCGGCGATCTCGCGCTTCAGGGCCGCGCGGGCCAGACGGACCCGGTTGGCGTGGGCGAGGGCCTGCATGTGCTGCGGCGGTGGCGCAGGGGCGATGGTCGAGGCAGCTTCCATTCTCACTCCTCCTCCGAAGTGGCTGGGGGTTAAGGCGGCTACGGTTTTCGCCGTGGCACCACTCAGCGGCTGAGGGCCGCTTTGAGGGGTCGACCGGGAAGGAAGTAAAGCCTTCTCTCCCTCCCGTTCGCTCCCCGCCCCGGGTGCGTCCGGCGTGCCAGGGAACTTACGCGAGCGCGGAGCGGGGCGTCAACAATGCGCCCCCCAGTCAGGCATCAGTCGTTCGCTAAGAGCACACTTTTTCTCGCTCTTGAGTCCTTGTTCAGGAATGGACAAGCCGAAACTACCCACCCCGGGGGATACGAGAGCGCAACTTTGGGGCTCTTCGCTAGCCGGAACGGGGGAGGTCGGGGAAGTCGGCGATCGTCCGCTCGAAGATCTCGAGCGCGCGGTCGAGGTGATGGCGCTCGTGGGTCGCCATCAGCGAGGTTCGAAGCAGCGAGCCGCTCGGCGGCACCGCGGGATGGATGGCGACATTGGTGTAGACGCCCGCGTCGAACAGGGCCTTCCACAGGTGGACCGCCTGCCAGTCCTCGCCGACCAACACCGGGATCACCGGAGTCACCACCTCGCTGCCGTCCGAGAGCTTCCCGGGCTCGACCACCTGCAGGCCGAGGTCACGGAACCCCTGCCGCAGATAGGCGGCGTTGTCGAGCAGCCGGCGGGCCAGCTCCGGGCCCTCCTCGCGGATCACCCGCAGGGCGCCGAGCGCGGCGCCGACGGCGGCGGGGACCGCGGCCGCGGTGAAGATGAACGGCCGCGAGGTGACCCGCAGGTAGTCGATCACCTCGGTCGGGCCGGTGATGAAGCCTCCGCAGGAGGCGAGGCTCTTGGAGAAGGTGCCCATCCGCAGGTCCACCCGGTCCTCGAGGCCGAACAGCTCGCAGGTCCCGGCCCCGCGCTCGCCGAGGACGCCGACGGCGTGCGCTTCGTCGACCATCAGCCGAGCGCTGTGGTGCTCGCACAGCTCGACGATCGCCGGCAGGTCGCAGACGTCGCCCTCCATCGAGAAGATCCCGTCGACGACGACCAGCACGCCGCCCCCGTCCGAGGCGGCCCGCTCCAGCATCCGCTCGAGCTTGTCCATCTGGTTGTGGCGGAAGGGGCGGAGCTTGGCGCCGGAGAGCTTGACCCCGTCGAGGATCGAGGCATGGTCGGCGGAGTCGCAGATGACCGTGTCGCCCGGGCCCAGGATCGTGCCGAGACAGCCGACGTTGGCCTGGTGGCCGGTGGTGAAGACGATCACGTCGTCGGCGTGCATCCAGTCGGCGAGCTCGCGCTCGAGCTCGACGTGAAGCGGGGTGGTGCCGTTCATGAAGCGCGAGCCGGTCAGCCCCGTGCCGTAGCGCTCGAGCGCGTCGCGGGCGGCGGCCTTGACCCGGGGATCGCCGGTCAGGCCGAGGTAGTTGTTCGACCCCAGCATCACCTTGCTCGAGCCCTCGATCTCCATCTCCGGCCCGGCCTCTGACTCGATCAGCCGGAAGTAGGGCAGCAGGTCGGCGTCGCGGGCTGCCGCGAGCTGTTCCATGCGCCCGTGGGTGCGGGTCTTTGAGAAGACGTCGGCCGGGGTCTTGGCGGTCTGTGACATGCGGGTAAGTGTAGGTTGCGAGGCGTGGGTGTCACCGTTCGACCGGTCGCCGGCCGCGGCGACCTGGACCGCTTCATCAAGCTGCCATTCCGGCTGCGCCGGGACGACTCGCAGTGGATTCCGCCGCTGATCTTCGAGCGCCGGCAGTTCCTCAACCGCGCCAAGAACCCCTTCTTCGACCACGCTGAGGCCGAGTACTTCCTCGCCGAGCGCGACGGCGAGGTGGTGGGGCGGATCACGGCCCAGGTCGACCAGCGCTGGGATCAGTTCCAGGGCGGAAGCGACGGCATGTTCGGTTTCTTCGACTCAGAGGACGACCCGGAGGTCGCCGCCGCGCTGGTCGACGCCGCCGGCGACTGGGTGCGCGAGCGCGGGCGGGCCCGGCTGGTCGGGCCGATGGACTTCACGACAAACGACGAGTGTGGGCTGCTGATCGAGGGCTACGACGAGCCGTCGATGATCCTCGAGCCCTGGCATCCCCCTCACTACCGCACGCTGCTCGAGGGTCTGGGCCTGTCGAAGACGATGGACCTGCTGATGTGGGAGGCGTGGCTGGGGACGCTGACGCAGGGCAACCAGTTCCACGAGTTCATCGAGGCGGCGGCGAACAA
>JBKJZF010000321.1:0-11747 GCA_046715315.1 Solirubrobacterales bacterium
GGGTAGGGAGGAGAACCCCCCCGCCCGGCGACAGGACCCGCGGCCAAGCGCCTGGGGGCGGAACCCGGAGCAGGCGTCGGCCGCAATCGACTGGTTCGCCCAAGCCGAAGGTCCGAGGGTCGTCTTCGTCGGCAAGCTGATCGTCTCCAAGGGCGTCGACCTGCTGCTCGCCGCCTGGCCGCTGGCCGTGGCGCAGAACCCGGGCGCCCGCCTGCTGCTGATCGGCTTCGGCGAGTACCGCGACGGCCTCGAGCGCCTGTGGGCGGCGCTGGTCGCGGGCGACCTGGAGGAGGCCCGCGCGATCGCCGCGGCCGGTCGCGGCCTGGAAGGAGGGCCGGAGGCGCCGCTGGAGATGCTCGGGGCGTTCCTCGCCGACCCCGGCGAGGGCTACCTGGAGGCGGCGAGCGCGGCCGCGGACAGCGTCCGCTTCGCCGGCCGCCTCGAGCACGACGAGGTCGGTCGGCTGCTGCCCGCGACCGAGGCGCTCGTCTTCCCCAGCACCTTCCCCGAGGCCTTCGTGATGGTCGCCGCCGAGGCCGCGGCGGCGGGCGTGCTGCCGGTCTCGGCCGACCACTCCGGGCTGGCCGAGGTCAGCCGCGAGCTGGCGGCGGCGCTGGAGCCGGATCTGCGCGAGCTGGTCTCGTTCGAGCTGGGCGAGGGGGCGGTGGGGGCGGTCGCCGAGAGGCTGGACAGCTGGCTTGCGACCGACGCCCAGACCCGCGAGCGGGCTCGCGCCGCGCTGGCCGAGACGGCGGCGCGACTGTGGGGGTGGGAGGGGGTGGCGCGCGGCGTGATCGCCGCCTCGCAGGGCCGGATCGACGAGCTCGCGCAGGTTCCGTCCGAGCGCTAGTGATCGAAGGCATTTGACCGTCGCCGGGGTGGGGGGCGGCGGAATATAGAATCCCTCGCGGTGACCCGAGCGACCTACCTTCGGCTGGTGGCGGCGATGATCGCGCTCTCGGCCGTGATGTCCGTTTTCATGTTGCAGTTCGACTGGTTCGGGCCGGCGGGATCGGAGGAGGCGGAGCCGATCGACCGTCTCTTCGACATCATGGTCGTGCTCTCTTCCGTGGTCTTCTCGATCGTGCTGGTGATGTTCGGCTACGCCATCTGGCGCTACCGCGCGAAGCCGGGTGACGAGTCCGACGGGGAGCCGATCCACGGCAACACCAGGCTCGAGATCGCCTGGACCGTGATCCCGACCGTGATCGTCCTCTTCGGCGCCGGCTACAGCTGGGTCATCCTCGACGAGATCGAGGAGCCCGCTCCCGCGTCCGAGCGGATGCAGGTCAACGTCACCGCGCAGCAGTTCAAGTGGACCTTCGAGTACCCGGAGGAGGGCGTCACCTCGAACGAGCTGCACGTGCCGGTGGGGACGCAGCTCGACCTCCGGCTGACCGCGCTTGACGTGATCCACTCCTTCTGGGTTCCGGAGTGGCGGATCAAGCGCGACGTCGTGCCCCAGGGATCCGGCTCAGATGAGGTCGACGACGTGGTCTCGGTGACCCCGAACGTGCTCGGCACCTACTCGGTGATCTGCACCGAGTACTGCGGCACCGGCCACTCGACGATGGTGGCGTTCGCATACGTCCAATCCGACGAGGACTTCGACGCGTGGATCTCGGAGCAGGCCGTGCCCAAGGCGGCGGCCGGCGGCGGCGGGACCGCCGGGGGCTCGTAGATGGGGTTGAACGGAGGCAGACGGTGCTAGCGGCGTTGAGACAGCCAGGGCTGGTTCGGGGGGCGTTCGGATTCCTGATCGGCGGGGCCTTCGGGTTCGTGCTGGTGGTCGCGCTGCGGGCGATCTCGGGGCTCGAGATCTTCCAGACCGAGCAGACCGGGTATCCGCACGTGGTCGTGCCCGCGCTCACCGGCCCGCTGGGCTTCCTCGCCGGCATCGGCGCCTTCGACTACTGGCTGCGCTGGGCCAGGGGAGCGCCGACGACCCCCGAGGACCACTCGCAGCACGGAGCGAAGAGCTGGCGCGACTACTTCAAGTTCAACACCGATCACAAGGTGATCGGCATCCAGTACATCGTCACCACCTTCTTCTTCTTCTTCGTCGGTGGCCTGATCGCGATGGTGATGCGCGCCGAGCTGGCCCAGCCGGGCACCCAGATCGTCGACCCGAGCTTCTTCAACGGGCTCTTCTCCACCCACGCGGCGCTGATGATCTTCGTCGTCGTCGTCCCGATCTTCGCCGGGATCGCCAACTACGTGCTGCCGCTGATGATCGGCGCGCCGGACATGGCCTTCCCGCGCCTCAACGCGCTCTCGTTCTGGATGCTGCCGATGGCGGGGCTGCTGTTCCTGGCCAGCTACTTCGTTCCCGGCGGCGCCTTCGACGCCGGCTGGACCGGATACGCGCCGCTTTCCACCGGGGCGCCGCTGGGGCAATCGTTCTTCAACCTCGGCGTCCAGTTCGCGGGGGCGTCATCGATAGCCACGGCGCTGAACTTCCTGGTGACGATCATCACCATGCGCGCCCCCGGGATGACCTTCTGGCGGATGCCGCTGCTGGTCTGGGCGAACCTCTCGACCTCGATGCTGGTGGTTGCGGCGACGCCGTTCATCGCCGGCGTGCAGTTCATGGTCCTCTTCGACCGCGCCCTCAACACCAACTTCTTCCAGGCGGCGGTCGGGGGCGACGTGCTCAGCTACCAGCACATCTTCTGGTTCTACTCCCACCCGGCCGTCTACATCATGATGTTGCCCGGGTTCGGGATCGTCTCCGAGGTGATCTCTACCCACGCCCGCAAGCCGATCTTCGGCTACCGGCTGATGGCGCTGGCGCTGATCGGGATCGTGGTCCTCTCCTACACCGTCTGGGCCCACCACATGTTCGTCTCCGGCATGTTCAGCTGGCTGCGGGTGCCGATGATGATCACGACGCTGCTGATCGCGGTGCCGACCGGGATCAAGATCTTTAGCTGGCTGGCGACCCTGTTCAACTCGGTCCTGCACACGTATTCGACCTCGATGCTGTTCGCGCTCGGGTTCATCATCACCTTCACGATCGGCGGGATCTCGGGGGTGATGCTGGGCATGGTGCCGCTGGACATCCACGTCTCCGACACCTACTTCATCGTCGCCCACATCCACTTCGTCCTCTTCGGCGGTTCGATGTTCACCGTCTTCGCCGGGATCTACCACTGGTTTCCGAAGATCACCGGGCGCATGTACGACGAGAAGCTCGGCCGGGTCCACTTCTACCTGACGCTGGTCGGGACCTGGGGGACCTTCGTCCCCATGCACTGGATCGGGATGGAGGGGATGCCGCGCCGCGTCGCCGACTACTCGGCGCAGTTCGGCGACTGGAACCTGGTGATCTCGCTGTTCGCCTTCCTGCTCGGCGCCGCGCAGCTGATCTTCCTCTACAACATGGTCGTCTCCTGGCGCTTCGGGCCGCGCGCGACCGCCAACCCGTGGCGCGCGAAGACGATCGAGTGGCTCGTCTCCTCGCCGCCGCCGACCTTCAACTTCGACGAGGTCCCGCGGGTGGTCGGAGGGCCATATGAGTTCGGGGTCCCCGGCGCCCGGCACGCGATCCTCTCCGGCGACGACGAGGAGGCCAAGGTGAAGCCGCCGCAGCCCGCGTTCGCGGGCGCCGGCGGGGGCGCGGGCAAACCGCCACCGCTGCCCGGGGGTGAGGGATGAGCGACGCCCAGGGCAACGGCGCGACGCCGGCCTCCGGCACGATCCTCGCCTTCCTGAACGAGGTCGCGGGCGGGCGCAAGCTGCTCGGGCTGGTGCGCGAGCGGGTCGAGGCGGGCGCAGAATCGGTCGCCATCGTCGCGCCGCAGAACCAGCCGGTGGCCGGCCAGATCGTCGATCGAGACGAGCTCCGCGAGGCGGCGCAGAGCCGGGTCGAGGTCACCGGGGCCGTGTTCGCCGAGTTCGGCATCGAGGCCGTCGGCGCGGTCATGGACCCCGACCCCTCGCTGGCCCTCGACGACGCCGTGCGCGCCTTCCGGCCCTCCGAGGTCCTGCTCTCCTGCCTGCTCGAGACGCGCTTCGGCCTGATGCGCCGCGACCTGGTCGAGTGGGCGAAGGAGCGCTTCGACGCGCCCGTCACCCACGTGCCGGTGCGGATCGACGACGACGCGGTGCGCTGGGACGTCACCCACACCCTGGTGGTGGCGACCAGGACGGTGGCGAGCGCGGCGCTGATCGACGCGCTCAAGGCGAAGGCGGGCAACTCGCCGCATCGCTACACGGTGATCTCCCCCCGCTCCGGCGACCTGGAGCGCGAGCACGTCTGCGAGCGGCTGGCGCGCCTGCTCGCCGAGCTCTACCGCTCCCAGATCGACGCCACCGGCCAGCCGATGAGCCCCGAGCCGTTCGCCGCGATCGAGAACGCGATCGCCCACTACCGGATCGACGACGTGTTGATCTCGACCCTCGCCGGCGAGCAGTCCAAGTGGCTGGCCGACGGCCTGATCGAGAAGGTCAAGGCGATCACCGACAAGCCGGTCGAGCACTTCGAGGCCTCCGACGATGTCGCCGCGCCCCCCGTCCCCAAGGTCCCGGAGCCTGCCGTCGCCGCGGGCGAGGAGCGCAGCGGCTGATGGAGAGCGCCACGGTCACCGCCGATCACGCCCACCACGGCCCGCCCGAGGCCCACCAGAGCTCGCGGATCGACCGGGCGACGCTCGGCATCCTCATCTTCATCGTCTCCGAGGTGATGCTGTTCGGGGCGTTCTTCGCCTCGTACTTCTTCCTCCGCGTGGTCGCCTCCGACGGCCCCTGGCCCCCCGAGGGGTTCGAGCTGCCGAAGGCGGTTGCCGGCGTCAACACCGTCATCCTGGTCTCGTCCAGCTTCACCGTCCATTGGGCGCTGGAGTCGATCCGCAGGGGCAACCGCCGCGGCATGTATGCCGGGCTCGCCCTCACCTGGCTGCTGGGCGCGACCTTCCTCTTCATCCAGATCAACGAGTACATCCACATCGGCTTCAGCGCCCGCGACACCGCCTTCGGCTCGATCTTCTACGGCCTCACGGGGCTCCACGGCGCCCACGTCTTCGTCGGGCTGATGCTGCTCAGCTTCGCCAACATCCGCGCCTGGCGCGGGCACTTCGGCCCGAAGATGAAGGATCACCTCGGCGTCGAGCTACCCGGGATCTACTGGCACTTCGTGGACGTGATGTGGATCGTCGTGTTCACGACCGTCTACATCATCTGAGGCGTGGACAACCCGCTGCGATCCGAGGCGGCGATGTTCCGCGTCGTGGTCATCGTCATCGCCGCGGCGGCGGTCGTGATCGCGGCGTCGCTGCTGATCGGGCCGCTGGCCGGCGCGCTGGTGTTGCTGGCGGAGGTGCTGGCGGCGGTGTGGCTGGGGCTGCAGGCCTGGCGCGGGCGGGAGCCCAAGCCCCCGGCCGAATGAGGCTGCGCTAGCTGCAGCCCTTTGCCTGCGGGTCCCCGGCGCAGTTGAGCAGGAAGTCCACCAGGAGCTTGAGGTCGGGCGGCGCAATCGAGGTCCCGTAGATGGCGGGCATCACCGGGTTGAATCCCTCGACGATCTCGGCGCCGGGGTCGATGATCGACTGCTCGATCAGCTTCGCGTCCTGACCGGGGAGCACCTCGTCGAGGTTGGGGCCGACGTTGCCGGAGCTGCCGGCCGCCTGCAGCGTGTGGCACGAGCCGCAGCCGTTGTTGGCGAAGACCTGGCCGCCCTCGCCGCCGGCGGCGAGCGGGGGCGCGATGCCCGGGACGCCGGCGACCGAGCCGACGTAGGCGGCGACGTTCTCGGCGTCCTCGCCGCTGACGAGGTTGGCGGGCATGTAGATGTTGGTCTGCTCGGGCGACGCCGGGCGGGGGTTCTCGATCTGCGACTGGACGATGCCCTCGATCGTGTCCTGGTCGTTGCCGCCGGCACGGGCGGCGGCGAAGGCGGCGTCGAGGTCGGGGCCGACCTCGGCGGTCGTCGCGGCCTCGGCGAGCTGATGGCAGGTGCCGCACTTGGCGACGAAGAGATCGCGCCCGCGCTCGAGGTCGGCGTCCTCCTGCAGGTCGCATCCGGCCACGGCCAGGGCCGCCGCGAGGGTCAGGCTCGTCACGACCAGCTTCGCCCTGTTCCGCCATCTCCTTCGAGGGGCAACCACGAGCGCAATCCTATATTCCCGCGCCCTCGTCCTCCCTCGCCCGTGGTCGCGGGATTCGGATAGGGTTGCGCCGATCTGCACTAACCCGCTGCGGACGGACCGCGGCGACCGACCGGAGCCCGACCCGCGCCCTCAGCCAATGGAAGTTCGTGAAGGTATGTCGAGCGTGATCCTCATGGTGGGGCCGGGCCACACGCTGCGCGAGGCGGCGGCCCTGATGACCGACAAGGGGGTCGGCGCCGCGGTCGTGGTCGACGAGGAGCAGCCCGGGCCGCGGGTGGTCTCCGAGCGCGACATCCTCAACTCGCTCGGGCGCGGCGAGGACCCCGACACCGAGCTCGTCGCCGCTCACATGAGCGACACGGTGATCTCGGCGGCGCCCGACTGGAGCCTCGAGCGCGCCGCGGTGGAGATGTCTCATCGCCACATCCGCCACCTGGTGGTGGCGGAGGGCGGCGCGGTGATCGGGGTGCTCTCGATGCGCGACATCGTCCGCGTCTGGACCTCCGAGGGCGCGACCTCTTCGATGACGCCGCCCGACTCTGTCTCGGGCTCCGGGCCGGGCTAGATCTAGGCGCCGCGTCGAGCCGTGCTGCGCATCGGCGTCGCCGGCAGGGGCGCGGTCGTTGTCTGCTGGCGTCGCGGCAGGCGGGCGAGGTCGCTCGAGACGTCGTGGATCCAGCGGCGAAGCGCAAGCAGCGCCAGCGCCGCGCCGGCGACGATCCAGACCCAGCCGGCGAACAGGCCGACGAGGATGCCGGCGAGGCCGAAGGCGACGAAGGCCGGGGTCCACGACGAGCCCGGGACGTAGACCAGCTCAGTCGGATCCGGCGGTCGCTCGCCGGCGGCCATCAGCCGATGTAGAGGATCGCGAAGACGAAGGTGAGCGCCAGCGCCAGCAGCGCCAGCGCGGCCGTGGCGAGACCGCTCTTGAGGTTGCGCTGCGCCAGTTCGCGGTCCATCGCGGCGGGTTGTATCAGAGCGCCCTGTCGAGCGCCATCGCACAGAACAGCAGGGCCAGGTAGGCGAGCGAGGAGAGGTAGAGCCTCAGCGCGGCCCGCCGCGAGGGGTGCAGGGCGAGCCGGGTGGCGAGGGCGATGAAGGCGCCGCCCAGCGCCAGCGCTGCGACGAGGTAGGCGGCGCCGAAGAGGCCGGTGACGTAGGGCATCACCGTGAAGGCGACGAGGACCACGCTGTAGGCGAGGATCTGGCGCCGGGTCGTCGCATCGCCCTTGACCACGGGGAGCATCGGCACCCCGGTGCGGGCGTAGTCGTCCTTGATCAGCAGCGCCAGCGCCCAGAAGTGGGGCGGGGTCCAGAGGAAGACGATCGCGAACGGGTAGAGCGCGTCGAGCGCCAGGGAGCCGGTGGCGGCCGCCCATCCGACCAGTGGCGGCACCGCGCCTGCGGCCCCGCCGATGACGATGTTCTGCGGCGTCAGCGGCTTCAGCCAGATCGTGTAGACGAAGACGTAGCCCAGCAGCCCCGCCAGCGCCAGCGCGGCCGCCAGGGCGTTCACGGTCAGCGCCAGCTGCACGGTCGCCAGCGCGCCCAGCGCGATCCCGAAGACGAGCCCGTGCAGCGGCTCGATCCGGCCCGTGACGAGGGGCCGCGAGCGGGTCCGCGCCATGCGGGCGTCGCGGTCGCGGTCGAGGTAGTGGTTGATGGCGCCGGCGCCGCCGGCGGCCAGATAGCCGCCCAGCATCGTCCAGAGGATGACCCCCAGCGGCGGCCCCGAGGGGTCGGCGACGAACATCGTCGCCACCGTCGTCACCAACAGCAGCGAGATGATCCGGGGCTTGGTCAGCGAGATGTAGTCGCGCGCGGTCGCCACCAGCTCGCCCAGGGCGGGCAGGGACGCCGGCGAACCGTCGACGGGCCTGGTGGTGGTCGCGCTCTCCATCGGTCAGCTCAATCTCATCAGGCGGTCGCCGCTGGCGCCGGCTCGGCCCGGCCGAGGTCGCCGCGGGCGAGGGCGGAGGCGGGGAGCAGGGCGCTCGCCGCGGTCACCATCGTCCCCCAGAGGATCGTCCCGAGCGCCAGGTGGGCGGCGATCAGGCCGGCGTGCTCGCCCAGCCAGACGTTGATCGCCCCCAGCAGGACCTGGCAGAGGAGGATCACCGAGGCGATCCAGAAGGCACGGTCGCGGATGCCCTGTCGCAGCGCCATCGCGGTCATCGCCAGGACGGCGATCGCCGCCAGGTACATGAACAGGCGGTGGGTGAGCTGGATGTCGACGAGGTGACCCTCGTCGAAGGGCATGAACCGGCCGAGGCAGGCCGGGAACTGCTCTCCACAGGCCGTGTGGGCGCCGAGCACCGGCTCGGAGGGCCGGCCCATGCCCTCGGTCCCCGCGACCAGGCCGCCGGCGACGATCGTCGCCAGCACGAGCACGGTGGCGACCACGGTCACGGTCCTCAACCCGCGCGAGGCCTGAACCGGCTCCTGCTCGGGACTCGCCGAGCGCCGCAGGCCGATCAGCAGGCCGAGCAGGAGCATCGCCAGGCCGAGGTGCGCGGCGACGAGGTAGGTGTGCAGCCCCTCTTCCACGGTGAGGCCCCCGAGCGCCGCCTGGGCGAGCACGAGCACGCCGGCGGCGATCGAGCCGCGGACGATCAGCCGGTGGCCACGCAGCCGGCGGAAGGCCTGGATCACCATCGCCAGGATCAAGACCGAGACGACCGTCGCCGCGATCCGGTGGCTGAACTCGATCAGCGACTCGGCCGAGCCGGGGGGGACGACGCCGCCCTCGCACAGCGGCCAGCCGTGGGTGCCGCTGCCGGCGGCCCCGCAGCCCAGACCGGAGTCGCTGACGCGGACGATTCCGCCGATCAGGATCAGGATGAAGGTGGCGATGATCGTGGCGCCGGTGAGCCGACGGAAGCGGCCAAGCTCGTCCGCTTCGCCACGAGGGGCGACTGAACTCATCGGACTCAGGATAGGGAGGCGCCATCACCGTCGGTGCTCCGCCGGACCGCTTCGCGGATGTCGAGCAGCGGCTCCGGACTGCGCACGTCGGGGACGGCATCGAAGTTATGCGGCGGCGGCGGCGAGAGCGTGAACCACTCGAGCGTCGAGCCGCCCCACGGGTCATGCCCGGCGCGGCGGCCGTTGCGGTAGCCGTGGGCGACGCTGCCGAGGGCGACGAAGGCGCCGATGACGAAGGCGAAGGCGGCGATCGAGGCGATCGCGTTGAGCGTGCTCAGCCCGGCCCCGCCCGGATACTCGAAGACGTCGACGGTCTGGCCCTCGAGGCCGGCGAGGAACATCGTGATCGCGTAGACGTGGATGCCGGCCAGCATCGTCAGCAGGGCGAAGTTCGCGATTCCCTGCCCGAGCAGCCGGCCGGTCACCTTCGGCAGCCAGTAATGCAGCGCGGCAAGGCCGCCGAACACGGCCCCTCCGGCGAGCACGTAGAAGGTGTCCGCCTGCGAGGCCGTCGTGTTGTCGAGCTGCCAGCCCACCGGGATCACCGAGTAGCCGAGCTCGCCCGCGAGGCCGCAAGCGATCGTCGAGATCGCGGCGACGGCGTAGAACAGCGGGGTGTTGAGGCGCACGGTCCCCCGCCAAAGCGTCGCCACCCAGACGAAGATCAGCACTCCGATGGGGACGACCAGCGCCAGCGCGAAGCCCATCGCCATGTAGCCCCAGCCCTCGGGAATCGGTGCCGAGTACATGTTCTGCATCCACGCCAGCGGCGTCAGCACCCCGATCGCGATCATCGAGGCCGCGACCGCGCGGTGGCTGAAGATCGGCTTGCGCGCCATCGCCGGCAGGATCTCGGAGACGACCCCCGCCGCGAAGAGGACGACGATCGCGTAGACCCCACTCATGAAGATGTACGCGAGGTGCGCGTAGAGCAGCGGCGCTCCGCCCTCACCCGCCTCGAAGAAGACGCCGTCGAAATGGCGGTCGATGGTCAGCATCGCCAGCGCCGCCAGCATCACCGGCCCGATGAACAGCAGTAGGTAGCCGATCACCGCCGCCGCCCAGCTGAACAGCGGCATCCGCCGCCAGGCCATGCCCGGCGCGCGCATGTTGCGCAGGGTGACGATCAGGTTGATCGCGAAGCAGACGAATCCGGCGGTGGCGAGGGCGACGCCCATGATCCAGTTGTCCATCCCCCGGCCGGGGCTGAAGACCATGTCGGAGAGCGGTGCGAGGCCGAGCGTGCCGCCGTCTCCGGGCGTGTAAACGAAGCTCGTATAGAGGACGACGCCGCCGGCGATGTAGAGCCAGGCCCCCAGCAGGTTGAGCCGGGGCAGGGCCACGCCGCGGGCGCCGATCTGCAAGGGCACGATGTAGCCGATCACGCCGAGCACGAGCGGGACGCAGAAGAGGACCGCGAAGGTGGCGCCGGAGGCCGACAGCAGGCGGCCGAAGATCTCCGGCTTGATGATCGTCGAGTCGGGAACGAACAGCTGCACCCGCATCAGCGCGAACTGGGTCAGCGCCAGCACCAGGAACGTCAGCGCTGCTCCGAGGTAGAGCTTCGCCACCGACTTGTGGTCGGCGCTGGTGACGCGGGCCACCCAGTCGGGGCGGCTGGGCGCGACGCCCTCGCGGAGGACGAGCTCGGGGCGGGCCTCGGTTGCGGTCGGGGGTGGGGTCACGGCGTCGCCTTCGCTGCCGCTCCGGCTTCGGAGGCGGCCGCGACCTCGTCACGGATGATCCCCTGGGCCTCGGCGATGTCGTTCGCCAGCTCCTCCACGTATGCCTGGTAGGTGGTTGACTCGACCACCCGGACCTGGACGGTCATCGCCGGGTGGGAGGTGCCATCGAAGATGGTCGGGCGGCCCCGGTAGACCCCGACCTTGTCGGCCTTGAACCAGGTCTGGGCGACCGTTCCGGGCACCGCCTGCACCTGGCCGGTCAGCGACGGCACCCACCAGCCGTGGATGACGTCGGTCGAGGTGACGTTGACGACGACCGCGGTGTCGACCGGGACCGTCAGCTCACTGTAAGAGAAGGTGCGCTGTCCGGGGACGCCGCCGGGATACTCGAATCGCCACAGCCACTGCTGGCCGATCGCCGAGATCTCCAGCGGCTCGCCCTCCGCGGGGATCTGCACCGCCGTCTCGCCACCGGGGGGCTGTTCGCTCAGGGTCGCCTCGTCCGCCGCGGTGGTCGCGGGCACGGAGACGCCCTTGACGCCGACCTGCGCCGTTCGCGATGCCGACGCCGTCAGCCCGTCGGGGCCGCTGGGCTCGACCGTGCGGGCGCTGTCGGTGATCACGATCCCGAAGATGAAGATCGCCAGGGCGGGCACGGCGAGGACCACCGCGATCCGCGAGATCGCGTGGCGCCCGGCGGTGATCCGCTCGGGAGCCCGGCCGCGACGCTCGCGGAAGCGCACGAGCGCGCCGATCAGCGCCACGTTGACCACCACGATCACGGCGATGGTGACGGCGATCATCACCCAGTAGGCGGTCGACATGTCCTCGGTGTTCGGGGAGTGGGGGGTGTCCGGGTTGAGCTGGACGGCGCCCGCCGGAGCGGCGAGGATCGCCGGGGCCACCGCCGCCGAAACAGCAGCGCGACGAGCCAGCCGCAGGGCCACCGCGCGGGCGGAGGCGAGGCGGCCGCAGGACGTGTCTTCGCGGGGCGCCAAGGCGCGAGCATTCTATGTGCCCGCGCCTCGGC
>JBKJZF010000322.1:0-3839 GCA_046715315.1 Solirubrobacterales bacterium
GATGACCGGCGAGCCGCCCGCCCACGCGATCGACTGGAAGGGCAACGACTGGACGCCCGACTCGACCGAGCCGGCGGCGCACCCGAACGCCCGCTTCACCACGCCGGCCGGCCAGTGCCCGACGATCGCGCCCGAGTGGGAGGACCCGAAGGGCGTGCCGATCTCGGCGATCCTTTTCGGTGGCCGCCGCGCCACCGCCGTCCCCCTGGTCACCGAGTCCTTCGACTGGGAGCACGGCGTCTTCCTCGGAGCGACGATGTCCTCCGAGACCACGGCAGCCGCGGCCGGAGAGGTGGGACAGCTGCGCTTCGACCCGATGGCGATGCTGCCGTTCTGCGGCTACGACATGGCCGACTACTTCGGGCACTGGCTGGCGATGGCCCGCCGGCATCCGAACGAGATGCCGAGGATCTTTGTCGTCAACTGGTTTCGCAAGGACGACGAGGGCAAGTTCATCTGGCCGGGGTTCGGCGAGAACAGCCGCGTGCTCGAGTGGGTCTTCCGCCGCTGCTCCGGCGAGGCCGAGGTTGTGGAGACACCAATTGGGCTTGCTCCGGCAGAGGGCGAGGTCAACACCGACGGGCTCTCGATCTCCGACGAGGCGATGCGGCGGCTGATCACGGTCGATGAGGACGCGCTGCGCGCTCAGCTACCCCAGGTCGAAGAGCACCTGGCCCGCTTCGGCGACGACCTGCCAGACGAGATGAAGCGCCAGCTCGAGGCGTTGAAGCAGCGCCTGGGCTGACCCGCCGGCAGCGCGGGCGGGCGGTGCCTAGAGCCCGTAGGCCTCGGCCAGCTCGGGGTCCTTCTCGGCCAGCATCTCAGCCAGCTCGACCATCACCTTGCACTGCTTGTAGGTCGCATCGTCCTGCATCTTGCCGTCGATCATGTGGACCCCGCGGCCGTCCGGAATCGCCTCGATCACCTTCCTCGCGAACAGCACCTCCTCGACCCGCGGGCTGAAGACCTTCTTGGCGATGTCGATCTGCGCCGGGTGCAGTGACCAGGCGCCGACGCAGCCGAGCAGGAACGCCGCGCGGAACTGGGTCTCGCAGCCCTCGACGTCCTTGATGTCGCCGAAGGGCCCGTAGAAGGGAAGGATCCCGGCCGAGGTGCAGGCGTCGACCATGCGGGCGATCGAGTAGTGCCACGGATCCTGCTGGGCGCTGGCGCGGGGCGCTTCGGGGTCGTCGGGGTCGGGATCGTCGATCACGCGGTAGCCGGGATGGCCGCCGCCGACGCGGGTGGTCTTCATCCTCCGCGAGGCGGCGAGGTCGGCCGGGCCGAAGCTCATCCCCTGCATCCGCGGACTTGCGGTGGCGATCTCCTCCACGTTGACCACGCCCTGCGAGGTCTCGAGGATCGCGTGCACAAGGATCGGGCGGGCGAGCCTCGCCCTCGCCTCGAGCTGGGCGAGCAGGCGGTCGACGTAGTGGATGTCCCAGGCCCCCTCGACCTTGGGGACCATGACCACCTCGAGCTTGTCGCCGATCTCGGTGACGAGCGTGGTCAGATCGTCCAGCGCCCAGGGGCTCTCGAGCGAGTTCACCCGGGTCCACAGGGCCGTCTCGCCGAAGTCCGACTCCTTGGCGGCCCGGACGAGCCCGGCGCGGGCGGCCTCCTTCTTGTCGACCGGGACGGCGTCCTCGAGGTTCCCGAGGAGAATGTCGGTCTTGGCGGCGATCTCGGGCGCCTTGGCGACCATTCTCTCGTTCGAGAAGTCGAGGAAATGAATCATTCGCGAGGGCTTTACGGGGATCTCGCGAAGGGGCTCCGGCGCGTCGATCGCCAGGGGCTTGAAGAAATCACGGGGGTGTCGCAAGTCGGTCTCTTCCGTCGAGTGTGGTCGGCCGGGCGGGAACGCTAGCCGACCTGACGCCCGCGGCTACGCTTGCGACGTGTCCGTCGAGATTCGCGCCGCCGAGCCCGGGGAGGAGACGGCGATCGTGTCCCTGTACGAGTGGCTGTTCTCGCCGCCGGGCTCGACCCCGAGCCAGTGGGACCCGGGCCGGGCCGAGGTGGCCCTGCGAGAGGCCATCGACTCGTATGACTCGGTCGTCTTGGTGGCGGACGACGGCGGGCGCCTGGTCGGCTTCTGCACCGCCTATGAGGACATGCACTCGGTCCGGTTCGGCCTTCGCGCCTGGGTGGAGGACCTGGCGATCGACCCGGAGCGCCGCTCGGAGGGGATCGGCAAGCGGCTGCTCGACGCCGCCAAGGCCTGGGCCCGCGGACGCGGTGCGACCCATCTCGAGCTGGACTCGAGCGAGACCAGGGCCGGCGCCCACCGCTTCTACGAGCGCGAGCGTCCGAGCTGGCGCTCACAGTGCTTCGGCTGGGAGCTCTAGAGGACGGCCCCGACGCCGCCCTCGACGACCGACCCTGGGTGGATCGCGATCGTGTCGAGGCTCCGAGGAAATCCCGCCAGCCCTCGCGCAGGCACCGGATCGGGCACAGATGCCATGGGTATCCTTCGCCCTCGCGCGGGGCCGACTTGCTTTTCCCGCCCCGGGCCCGACCAAACCGACCACGAGGAGCCATGGCCGTAGCGACCGCGACCTACAGCGACAGGACGGACGAGCAGAAGGCGATCACCGAGATGGTGCGCCAGTTCGTCGACAACGAGATCATCCCCGTTGCCGAGGAGTTCGACCACGAGGACAAGTTTCCCGAGGCGATCGTCGAGCAGATGAAGGAGCTTGGGCTGTTCGGGGTAACGATCCCCGAGGAGTACGGGGGCATGGGGCTCGACCTGACGACCTACGCGATGATCGTCGAGGAGCTCTCGCGCGGGTGGATCTCGATCTCCGGCGTCGTCAACACCCACTTCATCGGCTCTTACCTGCTGATGAAGTTCGGCACCGACGAGCAGAAGCAGCACTTCCTCCCGAAGATGTCCACGGGCGAGATCCGCGCCGCGTTCTCGCTCTCGGAGCCCGAGGTCGGTTCGGACGTGCAGGGCATCAAGTCGGTCGCGAAGAAGGCCGACGACGGCAACTGGAAGCTGAACGGCCAGAAGATGTGGGTCACCAACGGGCTCGGCTCGGGCGTCGTCTTCGTGCTGATGAAGTCCGATCCGAAGGCCGACCCGCCCTACAAGGGGATGACCTGCTTCATCACCGAGAAGGAACCCTGGGCCGAGCACAACGAGGGTCAGTTCGCCGGGCTCGAGGTCCCGCCCAAGATCAAGAAGATGGGCTACAAGGGCGTCGAATCGACCGAGCTCGTCTACGACGGCTATAGCTGCCCGCCCGAGCGCATCCTCGGCGGCGAGGACGAGGGGCTCGGGCAGGGCTTCAAGCAGATGATGGACGCGCTCGAGGGGGGCCGGGTGAACGTCGCCGCGCGCGGCGTCGGCATCGCCCAGCGCGCGCTCGAGCTGGCGCTCAGCTACAGCCAGGAGCGCAAGACCTTCGGCAAGCCGATCGCCCAGCACCAGGCGATCCAGTTCAAGCTCGCCGAGATGGCGACCAAGGTAGAGGCCGCGCGCCTGCTGACGATGAAGGCCGCCCAGCTCAAGGACGCGGGCCAGCGCTCGGACCTCGAGGCGGGGATGGCGAAGCTGTTTGCCTCGGAGACCGGCAAGGAGGTCGTCGAGGAGGCGTTTCGCATCCACGGTGGCTACGGCTACTCGAAGGAGTACGAGATCGAGCGCCTCTACCGTGACGCGCCCCTGCTTCTGATCGGCGAGGGGACCTCCGAGATCCAGAAGATGGTGATCGGCAAGAAACTGCTCGAGCGAAATCCCAACTGATGCCGGCCGCGTACTCAGCTCCGCTTCCGCCGCGGCCGGGTTCGTGATGAGCTCTACCCCGGAGCTGATCAAGCAGGCCGTGACC
>JBKJZF010000323.1:0-15769 GCA_046715315.1 Solirubrobacterales bacterium
GCGTGACGATCACGATCCGCTAGACCTCCGTCGAGGCCGTCCGGCCTCCAGGGAAGAGTTCGAACCTCGGTGCCCGTGCGCGCGTCCATGATCACCTGGCTGCTGGCCGTTGCGCTCACCCTTGGCGGTGGTGCCGGCTCAGCGCTTGCCCAGAACCCCGACCCGGCTCAACCCGCCGGACCCGACCTGGACGCCTCAGCGTGGGTACTGCTCGACGGGACCGACGGCGATCGCCTGGCGGCGCGCGCGCCGACCGCCCGCCGCTCGATCGCGAGCACGACGAAGCTGATGACCGCCTACCTGGCGCTGCGCCAGCTCGACCTCGACGAGGTCGTGACCGCGGCACCGTATGAGCCGGGGCCCGCCGAGTCGCTGATGAAGCTGCGCCCCGGCGAGCAGGTCTCGGTCCACGACCTCCTCTACGGGCTGCTGCTGGCCAGCGGCAACGACGCGGCGGTGACCCTGGCGGTAGCCGCGGCCGGCTCGGAGGACGCCTTCGTCGCGCAGATGAACCGGGCGGCGGACAGGCTCGGCCTCTCCGACACCTCCTACGAGAACCCGACCGGCTTCGACGCCCCCGACCAGTACACGAGCGCCAGCGATCTGGTCGACCTGGCGATCGATCTCCGCCGCGACCCCACCTTCCGCGGGATCACGGACACCCCAAGCATCGAGCTGACCGAGGGCGAGCGCCCCCGCCGGATCGTCAACCGCAACAACCTGGTGCGAACCGTGCCATGGGTCGACGGCGTCAAGACCGGCTTCACGGGGGAGGCCGGCTACGTGCTGGTCGGCTCGGGCGAGCGCATGAGCGTGACCCTCGTCTCGGCGGTCCTCGGGGCGCCGTCCGAGGCCGAGCGCGACGGCGCCACGCTCGAGCTCTTGCGATACGGGTTCTCGCTGTACCGGCGCGACGCCGTGCTCAAGGACGGCGAGCGGCTCGGCGAGGTCGCGCTCCGCGATCGCGACGTCACCGTCCCGCTGGCCGCGGCGAAGGGCGTCGAGCTGACCTTGCGCCGTGACGAGGACGTAGAGGTGCGCCTGAGCGGGGTGCCGGCGGAGATCGAGGGGCCGATCGAGCGCGGCCAGGCACTGGGCACGGCCGTGGTCACTGTGGACGGCGCCGTCGAGGCCCACGTCGGGCTGGTCGCGACCCGCTCGGCCGAGGCCGCGAGCCTGATCGAGCGGATCGACGCCGCGCTTCCGGGCACCAGGGTCGGGGCATGGGGGTTGCTTGCCCTCGGCGCCGTGGCGCTGGCGCTGGTCGTGGCGCCGCTGGTGATCTGGCTGGGGCGGCGGAGGTCCCTGCGGTGAGCCCGCGGCCCGGATATCGTCTGCCCCTCCAGAGAGGTACCGAGCCACAGTGATCCTCACCGTCACGCTCAACGCCGCGATCGATCGCACCGTCGCGGTTCCCAACTTCCGCCTCGGCCAACGCCATCGGGCGGTCGAGTCGCGCACGGTCGCGGGCGGCAAGGGAGTCAACGTCGCGCGGGCCCTGAAACTGCTGGGCCGGCCGGTGATCGCCACCGGGCTCGCCGGCGGGCCGACCGGCACGCGGATCCTGGAGCGGCTGGTGGAGGAGTCGATCCTCAACGACTTCACCCGGATCGAAGGCGACTCGCGCACCAACCTCGCGGTCGTCGACCCGACCTCGGGCGAGCAGACCGAGATCAACGAGCGGGGGCCGGAGGTGACGCCGCAGGAGGTCGACCTGTTCCTCGAGAAGCTGCTCTACCTCGCGCAGGGCGCGACCATCTGCGTGCTCGCGGGCAGCGTGCCGCCCGGGGCCGACCCCGGCGTCTACGCCCGCCTGGTCGCCGCGCTGGGCGAGCACGGCGTGATCACGGTGCTCGACTCCGACGGCGACCCGATGCGGGCCGGCCTGCGCGCGGAGCCGGCCGTGGTCGCTCCGAACGTGCTCGAGGCCGAGGGCGCGGTCGGCCACGAGTTCACCGACTCCGACGACCTCGTCCTCGGGCTCCACGGCCTGATCGAGATGGGGGCGGGGGAGGCGATGATCACCCGCGAGAACGGCTGCGTGGCGATCGTCGGCGAGGAGGGCCCGCTGGGGCGCCGCGCCGGCGAGGCCCCGCGGGGCACGCACTACGAGGCCGAGATCGAGCCGCTCGAGCCGATCTCGACGGTGGGCTCCGGCGACGCCTTCCTGGCCGGCTACGTCGCCGCCCGCTACGAGGGTGCCTCGCCGCGGGAATGCCTCGCCTACGGGGTCGCCTGCGGGGCCGAGTCCACCCAGCATTTCGGGGCCGGCACGGTCAACCGCGACGAGGTCGAGCGGCTGGTGCCGCTGGTCAACGTGACCGAGCTCGAGGTCCCGGCCGGCGTCCGCTAGTAGAGCATCAGCCCGCGGCTCCGGGGGACGGGGGTTGACCACTGTTATCATCGCCTGGGCGTTGGGATCGCGCCCGAACAGCCCCCATTTTCCGGCTTTCGAGCCCCGCCATCGCGGGGCTTTTTCGTCCGCGCACGCCCATAGCCTGGATGCTCCAACCCGACGGAGGTACGTGAGGCAGTGGAAGTAGAGATCGGACGCGGAAAGAAGGGTCGTCGCGCCTACGGCTTCGACGAGATCGCGATCGTGCCCTCGAGGCGCACGCGCGACCCCGACGACGTCGACGTTTCCTGGACGCTGGGGCCCTACCGCTTCGAGCTGCCCCTGCTCGCCTCGGCCATGGACGGCGTCGTCAGCCCCGCGACCGCGGTCCAGATCGGCGAGGCCGGCGGCCTCGGGGTGCTCAACCTCGAGGGGATCTGGTCCCGCTACGAGGACGCCGACGCCGAGCTCGACAAGATCTCGAAGGCGCCGCCGGGGGAGGCCACCAAGCTGATGCAGGAGGTCTACGACCGCCCCGTCCAGGCCGAGCTGATCGCCCGCCGGGTCGAGGAGATCAAGGCTGCCGGCGCCGTTGCCGCCGGATCGCTGACGCCGCAGCGGGTCGCCGACTACTACGAGGTCGCCCTCGAGGCGGGACTGGACATCCTCGTCATCCAGGGCACCGTGATCTCGGCCGAGCACGTCTCGACCCGCTCCGAGCCGCTCAACCTGAAGGAGTTCATCGCCGAGGTCCCGGTCCCGTGCGTCGTCGGCGGTTGCGCCTCGTACAACACCGGCCTGCACCTGATGCGCACCGGCGCGGCGGGCGTCCTGGTGGGCGTCGGCCCCGGAGCCGCGTGCACCACCCGCGGCGTGCTCGGCATCGGCGTGCCCCAGGCGACCGCGATCGCCGACGTCGCCGAGGCCCGCTCCCAGCACATGCTGGAGACCGGCGAGTACTGCAACGTGATCGGCGACGGCGGCATGCGCACCGGCGGCGACGTCTCCAAGGCGATCGCCTGCGGCGCCGACGCGGTGATGATCGGCTCGCCCCTGGCCCGCGCCAAGGAGGCGCCCGGCCGTGGGTTCCACTGGGGGATGGCGACCTTCCACTCGTCGCTGCCGCGAGGGACGCGGGTGAAGACGATCCAGGACGGCACGCTCGAGGAGATCCTCAACGGGCCCGCCCACGAGAACGACGGCACCTTCAACCTGATAGGCGCGCTGCGGACCTCGATGGCCACCTGCGGCTACGAGGACATCCGCGACTTCCAGCGGGCCGAGGTGATGGTCGCCCCGGCGCTGCAGACCGAGGGCAAGCAGCTCCAGAACGAGCAGTCGGTCGGCATGGGCTCGAACGGCCGCGCCAACGCCGCCGCGGGAGTCGCCGCCTCGGATGACTGAGTCGCGGCTCGCCGCTCGCGAGATCGCGCCCGGCGATCCGGAGCTGCCCGCCGAGCCGGCCGTCAGCGAGCTCACCCCTGCGGACCGCGAGGTCGCCGCCGGCCGCGAGGAGGTGCTGGTGCTGGACTTCGGCGGCCAGTACTCGCAGCTGATCGCGCGGCGGATCAGAGAGTGCGGGGTCTTCGCCGAGCTGCTTCCCCACGACGCCGACCTCGATCGCGTCCGCGCGCGCAAGCCGGCGGCGCTGGTGCTGTCCGGCGGCCCCGCCTCGGTCTACTCGGAGGGAGCGCCGACCCTGCGCCGCGAGCTGCTCGAGCTGGAGATCCCGGTGCTGGGCATCTGTTACGGCATGCAGGCGATGGTCCAGGTCCTCGGCGGCCGCGTCGAGGGCGCCGACTCGGGCGAGTTCGGCCGCACCGAGCTGGCGCTCTCCGACGGCGGGGGCCGGCTGCTGGCGGGCCTGCCCGCCGAGCAGCAGTGCTGGATGAGCCATCGCGACTCGGTCTTCGAGCCGCCGCCCGGCTTCAGCGCGCTCGCCGCCAGCCCGGGGTCCCCCGTCGCCGCCTTCGAGAGCACCGACCGAGAGCTCTACGGGATCCAATTTCACCCCGAGGTCGTCCACACCCCCTACGGGACCCAGATCCTGGAGCGCTTCCTGCGCGACATCGCCGGCTGCGAGGAGCGTTGGTCCCCGGCCTCGGTGATCGACGACCAGATCGAGCGCATCCGCGCCCAGGTCGGCGACGCCCGCGTCATCTGCGGGCTCTCCGGCGGCGTCGACTCGGCGACCGCCGCGGTCCTCGTGCACAGGGCGATAGGCGACCAGCTCACCTGCGTCCTCGTCGACCACGGGATGATGCGAAAGAACGAGGCGGCGCAGGTCGTCGAGGCCTTCCGCGAGCGCCTCGGCGCCCGGCTGATCCACGTCGAGGCCCAGGACCGCTTCCTCGACCGCCTCGCCGGGGTCGACGAGCCCGAACGCAAGCGCAAGATCATCGGCGAGGAGTTCATCCGCGTCTTCGAGGCCGAGGCCGCGAAGCTCGAGGACGCCGGCTTCCTCGTCCAGGGAACGCTCTACTCGGACGTAATCGAGTCCGGCGGCGACGGCCACGCCGCGGCGACGATCAAGTCCCACCACAACGTCGGCGGGCTGCCCGAGGACCTCGGCTTCGACCTGGTCGAGCCGCTGCGAATGCTCTTCAAGGACGAGGTCCGGGCGGTCGCGACCGAACTTGGGCTGCCGGACAGGATCGTCTGGCGCCAGCCGTTCCCGGGGCCCGGCCTGGCGATCCGCATCGTCGGCGGCGAGGTCAACGCCGAGCGGCTCGACATCCTCCGCGACGCCGACGCGATCTTGCAGGAGGAGGTCCGGGCCGCCGGGCTGTACCGCGACCTCTGGCAGTCGTTCTGCGTGCTGCCCGTCGTCCGCTCGGTCGGCGTCCAGGGCGACGGCCGCACCTACGCCTACCCGATCGTGATCAGGGCGGTGACCTCCGACGACGCGATGACCGCCGACTGGGCCCGCCTGCCCTACGACCTGCTGGAGCGCGTCTCCAGCCGGATCATCAACGAGGTCCCCGGCGTCAACCGCGTCGCCCTCGACGTCTCCTCCAAGCCCCCGGCGACGATCGAGTGGGAGTAGGGCCCGGGCCCTAGCCCTGGGCCGCTTCGTCGGCCGCGGCGAGCTGGGCCTCGAGCTCGCGGGTCGAGCCGGGGCGAACCTCGTCGCCCGGCCGCGGGTCGGGCCGGCGGTAGAGGACGTAGAGCAGCGCGCAGAGCACGACCGCCGAGCCGGTGAACCCGAACTCGACCGTGCGGAACACGTCCAGCGGCTCGACCAGGTTCCAGATGATGAAGCCGACCGCGCAGGCGGCCCAGCAGGTTGCCGCCCGGCGGGCCTGGCCCTGTGCCAGCGCCGCCTGGTTGAGCGTCGCCGCCGAGAGGTAGAAGCCCATTCCCGCGGCGACGATCACGAGGCCGGCCCGGTCGTAGGTGAACTCGTCGCCGAAGGCGATCTGCATCAGCTGCGGCCCGGCGAGCAACATCACGGCGACGGCCGCCGCCGCCAGCCCCGCGATCACGCTCACGGTCAGGCGCACCGAGAGCCGGAACGCCTGATCGCTGGTCTCGCCGCCGGTCGAGCGCAGCCGGGTCAGGTGCGGCAGCAGGCTCGCCGCGACGGCCTGGAAGAGAACGACCGGGGCCCGAGCGACCATCAGCATGTTGAAGATGAAGCCGGCGGCGGCGGTGCCCGCCTCGGCCCGCGCGAACAGCGGGCCGCCGTTGAGGAAGACCTGCTCGGAGAGCATCACCACGAGCACGGCGGCGGCGAACCCACCGCCGTGGGCGAGGGTGAACTCCGGGGCGTCGGGCCTGGGCGCCGCCGCGTCCGCGGACGCTTCGACCGTCGGCAGCGGCGGTCGCTGGTGGCGCAGCCGCACGGCGAACGGCACCACCAGCAGGCTCAGGGTCGGGCCGGCGACGATCCCCACGGCGACTGCGTCGGTGCCGTCGGCGATCCCGATCGCGACCGCGAGCGAGAACGCCAGCCGACCGCCGCTGTCGAGCAGCAGCAGCGCCGAGAAGAGGCCGAAGCGCCTCGAGCCCGCGAGGTAGCCGCGGGCGAAGAAGCTGGCCGCGAAGGCGGTGACAGCGGCGACCATCACGTAGAAGAGGAACTCCTGACCCTCCAAGAGGTCGTCCTGGATCGGCCCGCGGAAGATGAATGCGATCGCGACGAACAGCAGCGCCAGGCCGAGCTGGATTCCACCGGCCACGCGCAGCGCCCGCGAGATCGGCTCGCCGCGCGCGTCGAGCTCGGCGATCGTCCGCGAGACGAGCTGCTCGACGGGGCGGAAGACGGTCGAGACGATGATGAACACCGCCGACCACAGGACGACGATGCGGCCGTAGTCGTCGGCGTCGAGCGAGTGCGACGCGAGGGCGAAGAAGCCGTAGGTGAGCATGCCCGCGGCGGCGAGCGCGACCGTGAGCATGCCCGCGGTGAGCCCGTACTTGCGGGCGCTGCCCACGGCGGCGTCGGGGCCGCTCACGACCATCCGTCCCAGCGGCGTAGGGCCGGGAGCGGGTCCACCGGGGAGCCGTTGCGCCAGCCGTCGGGCCAGATCTCGAAGTGCAGCTGGCAGCCCTCCCCGCTGGCGTTGCCGCTGTTGCCGACCGAGCCGACCCGGTCGCCGGTGTGGACCCGGTCGCCGTCGCCGAGGCGAGAGGGAGACGACATGTGCACGTACATGTGGTCGGCGCCGGTCTTACGCCCGTCGATCACGAGGTAGTTGCCGTAGAGCACGGGGTCGTAGGCCTTGGCCTGCACGCGCCCCCCGCGGGCCGCCTGCAGCGGCGTGCCGCAGGGCGCGAACACGTCCTGGCCCTGGTGCACGCGCCCGCCGCTGCGGGGGGCGCCGAAGCGCTCGCCCGCGCCCCCGTAGCCGTGCGGGCCGCGGACGGGAAAGCGGTAGCCGTGGAGACGAACGCTCCCAGCGCCGGCCGAGCGCTTGCCGAAGGCGCCGATGCGGAAGCGGTAGCGGCCGTCGTCGGCCGCGTCGCCGTCGCCTTCGACGCCGGTCCACGCCTGCGACGCCCGGGCGAAGGGCAGTTGGTCGCGGTGGCGCCAGGTCCGGATCGTGTGGCTGCCCCGGGTCACCTCGATGCGGACGCCCGTCCGCTCCGCCGCCTCGAACTCGTAGCGGGCGTGGATGGCGCCCCGCTGGTCGAAGAAGGCGCGCCCGGGGCGGACCGACGTCTTGCGCAGCTTGAAGCCGTCCGGGAGCTCGCTCGCGTCGACGATCCCCAGGCGCTCGCGCGCACGAGCGGTCGCGGCCGAGCCGGTGAGCACGGTCGGTCGCCCGGACGTCGCCCCCTCCGGTACGGTCGCGAGCACCCGCCGCCGGTCGGTCTCGTCCGGGGGCGTGGTGACATCGGCGGTCCCTCCGGGAAAGGTCACCTCGGTGACTCCGGCGAGGTGGCGCCCGCTGAGGCGCACCTGTCCGTCGACGGTCGTCCGGCGCGCCCCGGCGCAATGCGCCAGGCAGCGGACGCCCGTCAGCTTCGGCCCCTGGGCCCGGGGCACCTGGGGGCCTGAGGCGCCGGACGTGTCGCCGGCGAGGCCGCCGGCCAAGACGGCGCACAGCAGGGCGACCGCGGTCGCCAGGTGAAGGGGGGAGGAGCGCCGAACGATGGCGGCAGGATAGGCAGTCGCCCACCCGGCCACCCCTGGGCGGCGCGGGCGACCGCGGCGGCTAGCTGTACTTGTCCCAGGCCTTGAGGTCGTCGGTGGGGTTGGTGAAATGCCCACCCTGATACCAGCCGGGTGCCGACCAGATCTCGAAGTGCACATGGCAGCCGCTGGCATTGCCGCTCTCGCCGACGAAGCCGATCGGCTCGCCGGTGCGCACCTGTGAGCCCTCCCGCGCACGGCCCTTCTTCTTCATGTGGAAGTAGACGAAGTCGCGCCCGGTCCCCTTGCCGTCGATCACCACGTAGTAGCCGGCGGACGATTGGTAGCGCCGCCACTCGACCTTGCCCCCCCGCGCGGCTTCCAGGGTCGAGCCACACTTGGCGAAGACGTCCTGCCCCTGATGCCCGCGGCCGGCGCCGATGCCGTCGCCGTAGCTGTGGCGGGCGCGCAGCGGGAACTTGTAGTCGTAGTAGGCGAACTTGGCGTCCTCGGTGGTGTCGGCCGCGCCGCTGTGGGCAGGGCCGAGCTTGAACCGATACTTGCCGTTCGGGGCCGGCTTGCCGCCGTCGGCGCGACCGTTCCACTTGGCGGTGTTGTCGACGAACGGCTCGCGATTGTCCTGGACCCAGCTGCGGATCACCTTCCCGCTCTTGCGGCGGACGACCTGGATGCGGACGTCGGTGGCCTCGCCGCGGAACATGTACTTGACCTTGGCGTCCTGCTGGGAGTAGTAGAAGGCCTTCGCCGGGCTCGCCGTGGCGCGGCCGAGGTCGAAGTCCCCACCGTCGGGAATCTCGTCGGGGTCGACGATCGTGAGTTGCTCGGGGGAGGTGTCGGTGGCGACCCTGTCGGCGACCTTCGGCTTGCCGCTCTCGGCGCCGTCGGGGACCTCGGCCTTGACCGAACGGCGCCCCGTCGAGCTGGGCTCGACGTCGATGCGCCCATCGCCTCCGTTGAAGGAAACCGTGCGGACGTCCTTCAGGTGCTTGCCGACCAGCTCGACCTTGGATCCGGCGGTGGCCTTGCGAACCCCTGCGCACGTGCTCAGGCAGCGGACGTCGGTGAGCTCGGGAGGATCGGTGGGGTTGACCCCTCCTCCGCCTCGGGCCCAGGCCCCCCCGGCCAGCGTCAGGGCGGCGACTACGGTCGCGATGACGATGCTGTTCATTCGTGCGCGCGGGCGGCGGCGATCGGCGCTCAAGCCTGATACTCCTTCTCCGGCCTGCGGGGTTAGCTGTCGGGCTCGCGCCGAAAGAGCAGCGCTACGAATCATCCAGATCCGATTCGCCCCCGGGGCGGCTGGGCACCGCCCCTTCGGTTCCCCCGCTCCCCGGCGAACTGGCCTCCGGGGACTCGGCAGGTTGGCGCAGCCAGTATATCCCCGGTCTCGGCCACCACTCGAGGCCCGCTCGACTATCATGGCTTGGCCGCGCGACGTGCATTCACGGGCGCGGCTTTTGCGCGCACCGGCGCACAGCAGATGAAGACTTTCGTAGCGACACCCGAGAACCGCCAGCGCGACTGGGTGGTCGTGGATGCCGAGGGCAAGACGCTCGGCCGGCTGTCGACGCAGATCGCCGATGTCCTGCGCGGCAAGCGCAAGCCCGAGTACACCCCGCACTGCGATGTCGGCGACTACGTGGTCGTCGTCAACGCCGCCCAGATCCGGGTGACCGGCAACAAGAAGGCGGCCAAGCTCTACCACCGCCACACCGGCTATCCCGGCGGGATCCGCACGCGGACCCTGGGCGAGATGCTCGCCCGCCAGCCGGAGGAGGTCATCCGCAAGGCGGTCCGCGGGATGCTTCCCCGCAATCGCCTCGCTCGCCAGCAGCTGACCAAGCTCAAGGTCTACGCCGGCCCTGAGCACCCGCACGCCGCGCAACAGCCGAAGCCGATGGAGGTCGATGCCTGATGGCCGACGACGAGACCCGCGACGAGAAGCCCGAGGAGACCCCGGCCGAGGAAATCCCTACCGAAGAGCCCGCAGCCGAGGAAGCGCCTGCCGACGAGCCCACCGCCGAGGCGCCCGAGGAGGCACCGGCCGGGGCTAGCGACGAAGTCGCGGAAGCTGCGGCCGAACCTGCCGCCCCGTCCGAGCCCGGACCCGACGACACCGGACGCGAAGCGGAGGATGTCGGCGGAGAGATTCAGGAAGCCAAGCCGAAGACGACGGACGCGCCCCCCGGCGCCGAGCTCGAGCCGATCGCGATCGAGCCGGAGCGCCCGCTCTCGGCCGAGGAGCGTGCCCGCGCCGAGGCCGAGGCCGAGGAGCGCGCCAGCCGCGACGCCGCGGCGACCGACGACACGAGCCCGGAGGCGCCGGTTGCCCGCGCCGCCGTCAAGCTCCCCGCCGACACCCGCATCCAGGCCACCGGCAAGCGCAAGAGCTCGATCGCCCGGGTGATCGTGCAGCCGGGCAAGGGCGCGTTCGAGATCAACTCGCACAGCCTCGAGGAATACTTCCCGCGCCACCAGCATCAGACGCTGGCGCGCCAGCCGCTCGTCACCGCCGGCTATGAGGGGGCCGTCGACGTTCGCGTTCGCGTTCGCGGCGGCGGCATCTCCGGCCAGGCCGGGGCGGTCCGCCACGGCGTCGCCCGAGCGCTGACCGAGATCGACCCGGAGCTGCGGGGCGAGCTCAAGCGCCGCGGGCTGTTGACCCGCGACGCCCGCAAGAAGGAACGCCGCAAGGCGGGGCTGAAGAAGGCCCGCAAGCGGCCGCAGTTCTCCAAGCGCTAGTGCCCCGCAAGCTGTTCGCCACCGACGGCGTCCGCGGGGTCGCGGGCGAGGTGCTGACCGCGGAGCTCGCCACCGCGCTCGGCCACGCCGCCGCGGAGGTGGTCGCAGCGGAACGCCCGCAGGTCCTGATCGTCCGCGACACCCGCGACTCGGGGCCGATGCTCGAGGCGGCGCTCGCCGCCGGCATCGCCCAGGGCGGGGGGGACGCCCTCCTCGGCGGGGTGCTGCCGACGCCGGCCGCCTCCGTGCTCGCCCGCCGCCACGGGCTGGACCTGGCGGCGGTGGTCTCGGCCTCCCACAACGTCTGGAGCGACAACGGGATCAAGTTCTTCGGCGCCGACGGCGCCAAGCTGGACCCCGAGGCCGAGGCCCGGATCGAGGCGTTGGTCGAGGACCGACTCGCCGGCGGGGCGGCCGGCGAATCCACGGACGTCGCGGAGATCGGCCGCGTGCGCTCGCTCGAGGGCGCGCTCGACGACTACCTGCGCGAGCTCAACACCGCCTTCGACCTCGACCTCTCGGGCCGCAGCGTCGTCCTCGATTGCGCTCACGGCGCCACCTACCGGGCCGCCCCGGCGATCTTCGAGCGACTCGGGGCGACCGTGGAGGCGATCGCGGTCGACCCGGATGGCCGCAACATCAACGCCGGCGTCGGCTCGACCCACCCGCAGGGGTTGGCCGAGCGCGTCGTCGCCTCCGGCGCCGAGCTCGGGTTCGCGTTCGACGGGGACGGCGACCGGGTGATCGCGGTGGACGGCACCGGGGCGGTGCGCGACGGCGACGAGCTGATCGCGATCGTCGCGCGCCACCTCGAGCGCACGGGCGCGCTCGACGGGGGCGTCGCGGTCACGGTGATGACCAACTACGGGTTCCACACGGCGATGCGCGAGGCCGGGATCGAGGTGGCGACCACGGACGTCGGCGACCGGCACGTCTCGGCGGCGCTGCGCGACCACGGCTGGTCGCTGGGCGGCGAGCAGTCGGGACATCTGATCTGGACCGGATTCGCGCCCACCGGCGACGGCATCGCCGCGGCGCTGCTGATGATCGGCGCCCTGGGTGGCAGTGGCCTCGCCGACTCAAGGCCCTTCGAGCGCCTGCCCCAGCTGCTGCGCAACGTCGCCGTTCGCGACCGCGAGGCGACGGCCGGCGCGGCCGGGCTCTGGGAGGCGGTCGAGCGCGAGAGCGCCGCGCTGGAGGGCCGCGGCCGGGTGCTGGTGCGCCCGTCGGGCACGGAGCCGCTGGTCCGGGTGATGGTCGAGGCGCCGGGCCAGGACGAGTGCGAGGCCGTCTGCGACCGGCTGGTCGCGGTCGTCGAGCGCGAGCTCGGCTAGGCCCTCACCCCCGCGCGGGCGCTTCGCTGCGCCATTTTGCGAATCGCAGGCACACCAATACCCTGTTCGGTCTCCCCTTCAAGTCCTCATGTGCGGAATCGTTGGATACGTCGGCAAGCGCCCGTGCCGGGACCTGCTGGTCGCCGGGCTCGAGAAGCTCGAGTACCGCGGCTACGACTCGGCAGGCATCGCGCTGCTCGAAGACGGGACGATCGACACGGTGCGCGCGGTCGGCAACCTGGCGAACCTGCGCGAGGCCGTCGGCATGGACGGCGACGGCGCCGTCGCAGTGGCCGCGCCCCCGGCGACGATCGGGCTCGCGCACACGCGCTGGGCCACGCACGGCCGGGTCACCGAGTCAAACGCCCACCCCCACGGCGACTGCCACGGCAGCGTCCAGATCGTGCTCAACGGAATCGTCGAGAACCACTCGGAGCTGCGCCGCGAGCTCGAGTCCGACGGCCACGTCTTCAGCTCGGAGACCGACGCCGAGATCGTCGCCCACCTGATCGAGCGCCACTACGACGGCGACCTGACCGAGGCGGTGCGCGCCGCCTTCAACGAGCTCCGCGGGCACTACGCGTTCGCGGCGATGCACGCCGAGCAGCCCGAGACGCTCGTCGCCGCCCGCCAGGAGTGCCCGCTGATCGTCGGCATCGGCGAGGTTGAGACCTTCGTCGCCTCGGCGATCCCGGCCTTCCTCGCCGAGACCCGCCAGGTGATGCTGATCGAGAACGGGGACATCGTCACCGTCAAGCGCGGCTCCGCCAGCGTGACCGACGCCCAGGGAGCCCCGCTCCGCCGCGACATCGAGGAGGTCACCTGGGACGAGGAGGCCGCCGAGAAGGGCGGCTATCCGACCTTCATGATGAAGGAGATCCACGAGCAGCCGGACGCCGTCGCCGAGACGATCGCCGACCGGCTGCCGGCGACCGACTGCGTCGATCTCTCCGAGCTCGAGCTCGACCCGGACTTCGTCAGGGACATGCGGCGGATCGTGATCGTCGCCTGCGGCACCTCCTACCACGCGGGCCTCGTCGGGCGATACGCGATCGAGCAGTGGGCCCGGATCCCGGTCGAGATGGACATCGCCTCCGAGTACCGCTACCGCGACCCGGTGGTGGGGCCGGACGACCTCGTGATTGGCATCACCCAGTCCGGCGAGACGGCCGACACCCTGGCGGCGATGCGCCTCGCCCGCGAGCGCGGGGCGACCGTGCTCGCGCTGACCAACGTCATGGGAAGCCAGGCGACCCGCGACGCCGACGCGGTGCTGTTCACCCGGGCCGGGCTCGAGATCGGCGTCGCCGCGACGAAGACCTTCACCAGCCAGGTGGCGGCGATGTACCTGCTCGGGCTGTGGCTTGCGCAGACGCGCGGCACGCTCTCCTCCGAGCGGATCGGCGAGCTGATCGCAGAGCTCAAGGGGATCCCCTCGAAGATCGAGGAGACGCTGGCGAACACCGACGAGCGCGTGCGCGCGATCGCCCGCGGCCACCACACCCAGCGCTTCTTCCTCTACCTCGGCCGCAACATCGGCCTGCCGATCTGCCTCGAGGGCGCGCTCAAGCTGAAGGAGATCTCCTACATCCCGACCGACGCCTACGCGGCGGGCGAGATGAAGCACGGGCCGATCGCGCTGCTCGACGAGTCGACGCCCGTTGTCGTCGTCGCCACCGACAGCCCGGTCCTGGAGAAGGTCCTCTCGAACGTCTCCGAGGTGCGCGCACGCGGCGCCGACGTGATCGCGGTCGCGACCGAGGGCTCGGTCGAGGCGGCGGCGGCGGCGGACCAGACGCTGTTCGTGCCGCGCACCGACTGGGTGCTGCAGCCGATCCTGGCGATCGTTCCCCTGCAGCTCCTCGCCTATTACATCGCCCGGTTGAACGACCTCAACGTCGACCAGCCGCGCAACCTCGCCAAGACCGTCACGGTCGAGTAAGGGGACGGGGCCGGCGATCGATGTCCGACGAGCTCGGCCCCGGCGTCGGAATCGACCTGATCGAGGTCGAGCGCCTCGAGCGCGCTCTGCGGCGCCGCCCGCGCCTGGCCCAGCGGCTGTTCCGGCCGGGCGAGCTGGCCTACGCGGGCTCCCGGCGCAGGCCCGCGATGCACCTGGCGGCACGCTTCGCGGCGAAGGAGGCCGCGGTCAAGGCGCTGCGCGCGCGGGCGGTCCCGCTGCGCGACTTCGAGGTCGAGGGGGGTGGCAACGAGGCTCCGCGCCTGCGCCTGCACGGTGCGGCCGCCGCTCTCGCCGGCCGCCGCCGCGTCGAGCTGGATCTCTCGCTGACCCACACCCGGATGATCGCGGCCGCGGTGGTGCAGGCTCGCGCCAGCTCCGGCAAGGGCTGATCCACCGACCGGGCTCGCACGCCGCGGCTCGGCGCGCGGGCTACCCTGCGGGCGGGATGGAGAGCTGGCTCGAACCCGTCTTCGATGCCGAGGGCATGCGCGCCACCGACGCCTGGGCGATCGGCGAGGCGGGGACGCTGTCGCTGGAGCTGATGGAGGCCGCGGGGGCGGCGCTCGCCGAGGCGGTGGGCGAGCTCGCCTCCGCCGGTCCCGTGCGGGTCGTCTGCGGGAAGGGCAACAACGGCGGCGACGGGCTGGTCGCCGCGCGCCACCTCGCCGAGACGGGCCACGAGGTGGAGACGCTTCTGCTCTGGCCCGCGGGCGAGCTGGCCGGGGACGCCGCGGTCAACCTCGAGCGCCTCGGCGATGGGAAGGCCCGTGAGGTTGGACCCGGCGATCTCGGTGCCGCCCTGGTGGGCTCGGGCGCGGTCGTCGACGCGATCTTCGGCACCGGGTTCGCCGGCGCCCCCCGCGCGCCCGCCGACGAGGCGATCGAGGTGATCAACGCCTGCGGCGCGATCGTCGTCGCGGCCGACATCCCCTCCGGGGTCGACGCGTCGACGGGGGAGGTGGAGGGCGTCGCCGTGCGCGCCGACTCGACGGTCAGCTTCCACGCCGCAAAGCTCGGCCATTGGATCGCGCCCGGCAAGGCGCACACGGGGGAGCTGCGGGTGGCCGCTATCGGGATCCTGCCGGGCGCTCCGGCCGGCGCCGCAGGGGGGGTGATCTCGGACGGGGTGCTCGAGCTCGCCCCCGGCCGGGTGGCCTCTTCGACCAAGTTCACCTCCGGCGAGGTGATGCTTGCCGGAGGGTCGCGAGGCCTGACCGGCGCCATCTGCCTGGCGGCCTCGGCGGCGATCCGCGCCGGCGCCGGGTATGCGACCGTCGCCGTGCCCGCCGACCTGGAGGCGATCTTCGAGGTGAAGCTGACCGAGGTCATGTCGCGCGGGTTCGGCGGCGCGCAGGGTCGCCTGGCCTCTGGCGACGCCGAGGCGATCGCCTCGGCCGCCGAGAGCGCGTCGGCGGTCGTGCTCGGCCCCGGGCTCGGCCGCGACGACGACTCGCTCGAGTTGGCGCGGACCCTCGCCGCGACCCTCGACGGGCCCCTGGTGGTCGACGCCGACGGGCTCAACGCTTACGCCGGCGGCCTCGAGCTTCTCGCCGCGAGGCCCGCGGCAACGGTCCTGACGCCGCACGCGGGCGAGCTCGGCCGCCTGCTCGGGCGCCCGTCGGACGAGGTCTCGGCGCACCGCCTCGCCTGCGCCCGCGAGGCCGCCTCGCGCAGCGGCGCCGTGGTCGTGCTCAAGGGCGACGACACCCTGGTGGTCGAGGGCGAGCGGCTGGCGATCAGCCGCGGCGGCGCCCCGGCACTGGCGACCGCCGGCACCGGCGACGTGCTCGCCGGCA
>JBKJZF010000324.1:0-13807 GCA_046715315.1 Solirubrobacterales bacterium
TCCGCGATCAGGGCCTCCGGGTCCGACCCCTCCGCGAACGGGAACGCGATCACGCTCAGCTCGTGCCTCAGGTGGTCGAAGACCAACATCAGCTCGCAGACCATCAGCGCCATGTCGGGCAGACCGAGCGGGTCCGGGTTGGGCTCCGCGAGCCGCTCGACCGTGCGCACCAGGTCGTAGCCGAAGAAGCCGACAGCGCCGCCGGGGAACGGCGGCATGCCGTCGGGCACGGCCACCGCGTAGTCCTCGACCAGATCGGCCGCGACCTCGTATGGATCCCCCGGGTCGCCGAGCGACCAGCGGAGCGTCCGGTCGGGCCTCAGGCCGAGGAACGAGTAGCGGCCCAGGCGGCCCTGCTCGGCGGACTCCAGCAGGTAGGCCGGGCCGTCGAACGCCGCGCGCAGCTTGAGAAAGGCGGAGACCGGCGTCTCGCAGTCGTCGATGAACCGGTGGCGGACCGGGATCGCGTTGGCACCGGCCGCGAGCTCGCGCGCGCGGTCGAGCCCCGGCTCGACCAGGGGAGTGGCCTCAGCCGCGGCGGTCATTGAGGGTCTCCAGGACCGTCCGCAGCGGGATGCCTCGCGATCGCAGCAGCACCTGCAGGTGGTAGATGACGTCGGCGGCCTCCTCGGCGACGCGCTCGTCGGACTCCGAATCGGCCGCGCAAGCGACCTCATCCGCCTCCTCGCGGACCTTCTCCTGAATCCGCCGCGGGTCGTCGAGCAGCTCGACCGTGTACGAGCCCTGCGGACGCTCGCGCGCCCGCTCGTCGAGCGTTCGCTCGAGCACGGCGAGCGCCTCGTGGGCGGACGGCGCCGGCTCGGCCGCGGTCTCGAGGTCGCGAAAGAAGCACGAGCGCTCGCCGGTGTGGCAGGCGGGGCCGGCGGGCTCGACCAGGGCGACGATCGCGTCCGCGTCGCAGTCGAAGCGGAGCTGGCGCACGCGCTGGGTGTTGCCCGAGGTCTCCCCCTTGAGCCAGAGCTCGCCGCGGGAGCGGCTGAAGAAGTGGGTCTCCCCCGTCTCGCGGGTGCGCCGCAGCGCCTCCTCGTTCATGTAGGCGAGGGTCAGAACCTCCCCCGTGGCGGCGTCCTGGACGACGCACGGCACCAGGCCGCGCTCGTCGAAGCGGATCTCGCGTTCGCCCGTCATTGCAGGCAGTCTAGGGGCGGCCGTTGGGGCGGCCTACTCGATCCCGAGGTGGTCGAGGAGCCCCTCGTCGCGGCGCCAGTGCTCCCGGACCCGGACCTTGAGGTCGAGGAAGACCTGCGAGGAGAGCTCGCGCTCGAGCTCCTTGCGGGCGGCGGTGCCGACCTCGCGGACCATTCGCCCCCCCTTGCCGATCAGGATTCCCTTCTGGGATTCGCTCTCGACCCAGATCTGGGCCCGCACCTCGTAGATGCCGTCCTCGCGCTCGCGGGCCTCGTCGACCACGACCTCGACCGCGTGCGGGATCTCCTCCCGCGTGCGACGCAGGACCTGCTCTCGCACCAGCTCGCCGAGATGGACCTCGCTCGCCCGGTCGGCCCGCTCCTCGGGCGGGTAGAGCATCGGGCCCTCGGGCAACAGCTCCGCCAGGCGCTCCACCAGCTCCGGCAGCCCCGTCCCGGCCTTGGCGCTGACCGGGAAGACCTCGTCCACCGACTCCAGCTCGGCTGCCGCCGCCAGCGCCGCCGCCGTCTCGGCCGGGCTCAGGCGATCGACCTTGTTGACGGCGCAGATCACCGGGATCGCGTCCGCCACTGCGGCGCGCGCACCCAGCAGCGCCTTGGCGATGAAACGGTCTCCCGGGCCGATGCCCTGCTCGCCGTTGACCACCAGCAGCGCGGTCTCCGCCTCCTCCAGCTCGTGCACCACCCGGCGCTGCATGCGCCCGGTGAGCTGGTCGCGCGGGCGTTGGACCCCGGGGAGGTCGACGAGGACCATCTGCCATCCCGCCGTTTCGTCGGTCGCGATCCCGCGGGCGGCGCGGCGGGTCGTCTGCGGCCGGTCGGAGACGATCGCCACCTTGACGCCGACGATGGCGTTGACCAGCGTCGACTTGCCGACGTTCGGGCGGCCGGCGAGGCCGACGAAGCCGGAGCGCGTCATCGCAGGCCCGCGACGACGCGCGCCTGCAGCTCTTCCATCTCGCCGGCATCGCTCTCGTGGTCGTAGCCGCAGAGATGGAGGACGCCGTGCACCGTCGCCTCGACCAGGTCCTCGGCGTGGGCGGGGCAGATGACGACGTCGCCGAGCTCACGCGGGCCGGCCACCGGCTCCACCCCGTCGATCGGGAACGAGAGCACGTCGGTCGGCCGGTCGCGGTCGCGGTGCTCGCGGTTCAGCGCCCGGATCCGCTCGGGACCGACCAACTCGACCGAGAGGTGCCCGTCGTCGACGCCGGCGGCGGTCAGCGCCGAGCTCACGGCCTCGCGCAGGTCAGCCGGAACGTCGGAGAGGTCGATCAAGAATCGGATCGGTCCCGCTCGGAGTGCTCGCTGTAGGCGGCGACGATCCGCTGTACGAGCTGGTGACGGACGACGTCGGCGGCACCGAAGCGGACGAAGCTGATGTCAGAGACCTCGGAGAGGATCTCGCCGACGACGACCAGCCCCGAGCGCTGATCGCGAGGGAGGTCGATCTGGGTGATGTCCCCGGTGACCACCATCCGCGAGCCGAACCCGAGCCGGGTGAGGAACATCTTCATCTGCTCCGGGCTCGTGTTCTGGGCCTCGTCGAGGATCACGAAGGAGTCGTTGAGGGTGCGGCCGCGCATGAACGCGAGCGGCGCCACCTCGATGATCCCGCGATCGAAGTAGGTCGAGACCTTCTCCGGGTCGAGCATGTCGTAGAGCGCGTCGAAGAGCGGCCGTAGGTAGGGATCCACCTTCGCCTGGATGTCGCCGGGCAGGAAGCCGAGGCGCTCGCCGGCCTCGACCGCGGGCCTGGTGAGGATGATTCGGCTGACGTCGCGCGACTCCAGCGCTGCCACCGCCATCGCGACCGCGAGGAAGGTCTTGCCCGTGCCCGCGGGGCCAATCCCGAAGGTCACCGTGTGGTCGCGGATCGAGTCCACGTAGCGCTTCTGGTTGAGGGTCTTGGGCGAGACCTTGATCGAGCGGTGATGCCAGATCGTGTCCTCGAGGATCTCCGCTGGAGCCGCCGAGTCGTCGATCGCGCCGCTGACGACGTCGACCGTCGACGGGGCGATCTCGTGGCCCCGCTCGACCAGCCCGACCAGCTCGTCGACGATCGTCGCCGCGTCGCGGACGTCGGCGTCGTCGCCGTCGAGGGTGAGCACGTTGCCGCGCAGGAAGATGTCGCAGCCGAGCCGGTCCTCGAGCTCGCGCAGGACCGAGTCCTCCGAGCCGGCGAGCTCCGCGGCGGTGGTGTTGTCGAGGGTGAGCTGCCTGCGGGCCAAGGGGCTAAGCCGCCAGGCGCTGGGAGACCATCGCGCTGACGCGTTTGCCGTCGGCCCTGCCGGCGACCTTGGCCATGACGGCGCCCATCGCCGTGCCCATGTCCTGCGGGCCCGACGCGCCTGACGCGGCGATCGCCTCGTCGATGATCCCGCCCAGCTCCTCGTCGTCCAGCTCGGCCGGCAGGTAGGCCTCGATCAGCGTCGCCTCGGCCTCCTCGGCGACGGCGCGCTCGTCGTTTCCTCCGTCGCGATAGGCGGCGGCAGCCTCGTGGCGGCGCTTGCGCTCGCGACGGAGGACCGCGACCTCGTCGTCGTTGCCGGCCTTGGCGTCCTTCTGCAGGGCGTCGGCGACCAGGCGCAGCGCCGAAACCCGGTCGCGCTCGCCGGCCTTCATCGCATCGCGGGTGTCCGCCTGAACCTGTTCGAGGATGGCCACGGGCTAAGGGTAGCCCGCCTCGGCGGTGACGGCGCGAGCACCCGGCGGCCGTCTCATCCCGGTAGGTCAACGTGCTCGATCTCGCCGAGCGGCATCTGCAGGAACCTGGTGCCGAGCTCGCGGAACGACTCGATGTCGCCAGTGCAGAGGAACCGGTAGGCGCCCTCGCGGTCGTCGGCCGCGTCGAGGCCCTGCGACTCGAGCACCCGTTGCGTGGTGGCCGCCAGGGCGTGCCCGGCGGTGACCAGGCGCACGTCGCGTCCGAGGATGCGCTGGAGCATCGGGGCGACCAGCGGATAGTGGGTGCAGCCGAGGATGACGGTGTCGACGTCGGCCTGCTTGAGCGGCTCGCAGCACGCCCGCGCGGTGACCATCACGCCCTCGTCGAAGGGGAAGCCGCTCTGGATGATCGGCGCCAGGTCGGGCGATGCCACCTCGGTGACCTCCAGGTTCCGATCCTGGGCATCGAGCGCGTGGCGGTAGGCGCCGCCCTCGATCGTGACCGGTGTCGCCAGCACGCCGACGCGGCCGGAGTCGGTGATCGCGGCGGCGATCTCCGCCTCCGGCTCGATCACCGCGACCACCTCGACCCCCGCCTCGCGGCCGAGCTCGGTCGCCGCCTCCAAGCCGGCGGTCGCCGCCGAGTTGCAGGCGATCACCATCAGCTTCGTCCCCCGGTCGAGCAAATAACGGATATTGCGGTCCACGCATTCGCGGAGGTCGGCCTTCGTGCGGCTGCCGTAGGGAAAGCGCGCCGAGTCGCCGAGGTAGACGTAATCCTCCTCGGGCAGCGAGACGAGGAACTCGTGCAGGACGGTGAGCCCGCCGACGCCGGAGTCGAAGACGGCGATCGGGAGCGAGCGGCGCTCGTCGCTCACGCGGCCTCCAGCCACAACGCGGTCCAGTCGCCCTCGGCCCGCCGCTCGCGCTCGGCCAGGCCTGCCGCGGCGAAAGCCTCCAGCACCCCGTCGGCCTCGCGCTCGAGCAACCCCGAGCAGACGAGCCGCGCGGGCGCCCGGGTCAGTCCGGCGGCCACCTGCCCGAGCAGCGGCGCCGTCAGGTTCGCGACCACGGTCTCCGCGACCGGGGGTGGTTGCTCGCGCAGGTTCAGGCGAGCGGGCTCGACCACGACCCCGTTGGCGACGGCGTTGGTCCTCGCCGCCTCGACCGCGGCCAGCTCCTGATCGACGGCGATCACGGGATCCCAGCCGAGCTTCGCGGCGACGATCGCCAGCACTCCCGAGCCGGTGCCGAGGTCAACCAGGCGGCCCGAGGCATCCCCGGCGTCGGCGAGCTGAAGGAGCAGCTCGACGCACATCCGCGTCGTCGGGTGGGCACCGGTGCCGAACGCCTGGCCGGGGTCAACGACAACATCAATGCCCGCCGGCTGCTCCGCTCCCGCCTGAATACCTTGCCCTCGCCTGCGGCTCGGGCTTTCTTGATCAGCTCCCGCGTCCGCGCCGGCGGGGTCCGTCAGAGGATGGGGTTCCCATGATGGCCTGACCACGACCCTGCCGTCGGCGATCCAGGCCGGCGCGTGGAAGTCCCGCCAGCGGTCGGCCCAATCGTCGGGAACCTCCTCCGAGGTGACCTCGATCGGCTCGTCGCCCGCGACCGCCTCGATTGTGCCGAGCTCGGGAAGCTCGCCCGGCGAGCCGTAGATCGCGTACTCCACCCACCCCGGGCCACCGTCCTCCTCGACTCCGCCGGGAGCGAGCTGAAGCAGCTCCGCGAGCACGCGATCGGCGGCCGCCGGGCCACAGCGGACGGCGAGCCGGATCAAGCGCGGCGCGCGCGCTTGCGCACGCGGTCCCAAAGCCGGTTGCCGTCGCTCGAGCCGGCGAGGTTCGCCTCGGAGAGGGTCCTGTCAAGGGTCTCCGCCAGCTCGCGCTGGTCGTCCGAGAGGCGGCCGGGAACCACCACCTCGAGCAGTACGTGCTGGTCGCCGCGCCCGGAGCCGCGCAGCGAGGGCAGGCCGAGGCCGTCCAGGACCATGCGCTCGCCGGGCTGCGCGCCGGCGGGGACCTCGATCTGGCGCTCTCCGTCGAGGGTCGGGACGACGATCTCGCCTCCCAGCATCGCCCGGGTCGCGGGGACTCGCGCGACCGAGACCAGGTGCTCGCCGTGGCGCTCGAAGCGGGGGTCGTCGGCGACGGTCACCTCGACGTAGAGATCTCCCGAGGCGGCGCCGGTCTCGCCGGCGTGGCCGGCGCCGCCGATGCGGATCCGCTGGCCGGACTCGATTCCCGCCGGCACGTCCACCTCGAAGGCGCGGTGGCGAGCGTGGCGGCCCCTGCCCTCGCACTCGGCGCAGGGCCTCTCGGCGAGCTTGCCGTCGCCACCGCAGGCCGGGCATCCGGAAGCGCGCATCACCCGGCCGAAGGCGGTCTGCGCGACCTGGCGCAGCTGGCCGCTGCCCTCGCAGCGCTCGCAGGTGCGGATCGGCGTCCCGGGCTCGGCGCCGTTGCCGCGGCAGTGCTCGCAGACGGCGACCGCGTCGAAGGAGACCTCGCGCTGGGTTCCGTCGAGCACCTCCCCGAGGGTGATCTCGATCGAGACGCCGATATCGCCGCCGGCCGCCGGGCCGGCGCGGCCTCCGAAGCCGAAGGCATCGCCGAACATCGAGTCCCCCTGCCCGAACAGCGCCGAGAGCACGTCCTCGACGTTGCCGAAGCCGGTGGAGCGCGGCGCCCAGCCGCCCGTCCTCAGGCCCTCGTGGCCGTAGGTGTCGTAGGTCTGGCGGCGCTGGGCATCCGAGAGCACCTCGTAGGCCTCAGCGGCCTCCTTGAACTTCTGCTCGGCCTCGGGATCGTGGCTGTTGACGTCGGGGTGCAGCTCGCGGGCGAGCTTGCGGAACGACCGCTTCACCTCGGCCTCATCGGCTGCCCGGTCCACGCCGAGGACCTCGTAGTAGTCGCGCGCCACCGGGAGCTAGCCCTCGTAGACGGTCTCGAAGAAGCGCGAGAGCTCGCTCGCGGCCTCGCGCACCGAGGCGATCGCGGTGGCGTAGTCCATCCGCATCGGGCCGACGACGCCGACCGTGCCCAGGTTGCGATAGCCGAGGCCGTAGTTGGCGCCGACGACGCTGACGGAGCGCAGCTCCGGGGCCGGGTTCTCCTCGCCGATCCAGACGAACGCCGAGCGCTCGTCGAGCGCCGAGCGCAGCAGCGACAGCAGGCCGGCGCGGCGCTCCAGCACCCGCATCAGGGCGTCGGCGTGCGGCAGGTCCGGGGCGTGCTCTGAGGACAGAAGCCTGGCCGCGCCCTCGACGTACAGATCCTGGTCGGCGCGCTGCTCGAGGTCGGTGAAGGCGCCGGCGATCTGCTCGAGGAAAGCCGACTCGCTTGGCGAGAGCTCGGGGTCGCTGAGCCGGCCCGGAGTCATCCGCGCGCCCAGCGCCAGGCCCGCGAGCCGCTCGTTGAGATAGCTCGAGGCCCACTCCACGAGGCCGGGGTCCACCGCCTGCTCAAAGCTGAACACGCGCTTGGTGACGGCGCCGTTGGAGGCGATCACCATCACCATCACCACCCGCGGCTGCAGGCTCAGCACCTCGACCCGGTGCACCCGCGAGGTCGAGGCGGGCGGAGCCGTGACCAGCGCCAGCAGGTCGGTGATCTGGGAGAGCGCCGCCGTGGTCGTGCGCATCGCCTCCTCGACCTCGCGGCGCATCCGCGACAGGTCGAGGCCCGGCTCGCGCCTGGCCGGCAGCGGCCGCTCGGCGAGCAGGGTGTCCGCGTAGAGGCGGTAGCCGGCATCGGTCGGAACCCGCCCGGCGGAGGTATAGGGGTGGGTCAGATACCCCTCGCGCTCGAGCGCCGCGAGCTCGCCGCGGATGGTCGAGGCGCCCCAGGCGACGCCGTCGCCGCCCGCCACGGCCTTCGACCCGACCGGCCGCCCGGAGTCCAGATACGAGGCGACGACCAGCCGCAGGATCTTCTGTTGGCGCTCGGAGAGCATCCTCGGATTCTAGGAGCGCCCCGCACAGGCCCGGGATGCTAGGCGGGAAGCTCGAGCTCGGCCTCGGCGTTGCGGATGATCCGCTTGTTGCCCTGGGCGGCGACGGTGTCGGTGACGATGCGCGTGCCGTCGGCCTCCTTGACGGTCGAGGTGACGACGATCTCCTGCTCGGGGAAGCCGATGCCGCGGAACTGGACCCGCAGGCGCTTGAGCGAGCGCGGGTCGCCGCCGGCGGCGTCCGTGTGGGCCTTGGCGATCTGCGCCATCGAGTAGAGGCCGTGCAGGATCACCCCCGGCAGGCCGACCTTCTGGGCGAAGTCGGGGTCGACGTGGATCGGGTTTGGATCGCCGGAGGCCTCGGCATAGCGCTTGGTCAGGCCGGCGTCAGGGGTGACCCGCAGCTCCGGCAGCGAGTCGCCCTGGTTGAACTCACCCATCGTCTCTCCTCTCAGACGCCACGGACGATGTTCGTCCAGGTCGCGCGGACGGTCTCGGCCCCGTCCTGGTTGGTGGACGCCGATTCGAACACATAGAAGCCGTTGCCGATGCGCTCGGAGATGCTCTTGCAGCTGACGGCCGTGGTGATCTCGTCGCCGGCGCAGACGGGCTCGCCCCAGGTGAACTCCTGGCCCCCGTGCACCATCGTCGCGAAGTTCATCTCGACCTCGGGGTCGAGGATCGCCGGGGCCATCGCCGGGGCGCTGTAGACGACGCAGAACATCGGCGGGGCGACGAGGTCGCGAAACCCGGCCGCCTTCGCCGCCTCGGCGTCGTGGTGGACGGGGTTCTGCTCGCCGATGGCGCTCGCGTACCGCTGGATCCGGTCGGCCTCTACCCGGAAGGGCTCGCCCGTCCATTGCTTGCCGACCGCGTCCGTCTTCAGGGCCATCGCGGCGCGGGAGTCTAGTTGCTGGATTCAGCCTCGCGCTCGCGGGCGGCGGCCAGGGCGCGCTCCGGGTGCATCCTCGCCACGGCCCCTCGACGTCGCCGGCCTCGTACATCTCCACGCCCGAGCGGCCAGCTCGACGCGCTCCTCCCGGCTAAGAGCCACCGTCGAGCTCCAGAACCGAGAGGAACGCCTCCTGCGGCACCTCAACCTGGCCGACCTGCTTCATCCGCTTCTTGCCCTTCTTCTGCTTCTCCAGCAGCTTGCGCTTACGGGTGACGTCGCCGCCGTAGAGCTTCGCGGTGACGTCCTTGCGAAGCGCCTTGACGGTCTCGCGGGAGAGCACGCGGGAGCCGACCGCGGCCTGCACGGGAACGTCGAACAGCTGGCGGGGGATCGTCTTTCGCAGCCGTTCGACCAGGGCCTTGCCGACCCGGAACGCCTCGTCGCGGTGGACGATCACCGAGAGCGCGTCCACCCGGTCCCCGGCGAGCAGGACGTCGAGCTTGACCAAGTCCTCGGCGCGATTGCCGATCGGCTCGTAGTCGAGCGAGGCGTAGCCGGCGGTGCGCGACTTGAGCTGGTCGTAGAAGTCGAGCACGATCTCAGCGAGCGGCAGGTCGTAGCGGATCTGCACCCGCTCGGTGGAAAGGTAGTGCATGTCGACGTGCTCGCCGCGGCGGCCCTGGCAGAGCTCCATCACGGCTCCCACGTAGGAGGCGGGCGCGATGATCGAGGCACGGATGAAGGGCTCCTCGATCGCCTCGATCGAGACGGGGTCGGGCATGTCCGTGGGGCTGTGGACCTCGACGCGCTGGTCGCCGCGAACCGTGACCACGTAGCTGACGTTGGGCATCGTCGCCAGCAACTCGAGGTCGTACTCGCGCTCGAGCCGCTCGCGGACGATGTCCATGTGCAGCAACCCGAGGAAGCCGCAGCGAAAGCCGAAGCCGAGGGCCTCGGAGGTCTCGGGCTCATAGGACAGGGCCGCGTCGTTGAGCGCCAGCCGCTCCAGGGCCTCGCGCAGGTCCTCGTAGCGGTCGGTGTCGAGCGGGAAGAGCCCGCAGAAGACGACCGGCTTCACCTCGCGGTAGCCGGGGAGCGCCTGCGCAGCCGGGTGCTCGCGCGAGGTCAGGGTGTCGCCCACGCGCAGCTTGGCGACGTCCTTGAGGCCGGTGATCACGTAGCCGACCTCGCCGGCCTTCATCCGTGGCGCGGCGCGCATCTTCGGGGTGAAGAAGCCGATCTCGTCGATCTCGGCCTGGGTGCCCGTCTGCATCGCCAGGATCGGGTCGCCGTTGCGGAAGGCCCCGTCGACCATGCGAACGTAGGCGATGACGCCGCGGTACTGGTCGAACTCGGAGTCGAAGATCAGCGCCCGGGGGTCGGCGTCGGGTTCGCCCCGGGGCGGGGGAACCCGCGCGACGATCGCGTCCAACACCGCCGCGACCCCCTCCCCGGTCTTCGCCGAGATCCGCAGTATGTCCTCGGGCGAGCCACCGATCAGGTCGACGATCTCGCCGGCGACGCGGTCGGGCTCGGCGCTCGGCAGGTCGACCTTGTTGAGGACCGGGATCAGCTCCAGCCCCGCCTCGACCGCGGCGTAGGTGTTGGCGACGGTCTGCGCCTCTACGCCCTGGGCGGCGTCGACCACCAGCACGGCGCCCTCGCAGGCAGCGAGCGAGCGGGAGACCTCGTAGGAGAAGTCGACGTGCCCGGGGGTGTCGATCAGGTGCAGGTTGTAGGTGTGGCCGTCGGGCGCGGCGTAGTCGACCCGCACGGCCTGCGCCTTGATCGTGATCCCACGCTCGCGCTCGAGGTCCATCGAGTCGAGCAGCTGCGGCAGGTGCTTGCGCCCGTCGACCGCCCCGGTGATCTCGAGGATGCGGTCGGCCAGGGTCGACTTGCCGTGGTCGATGTGGGCGATGATCGAGAAGTTCCGGATTCGTTCCATGGGGAGTGCGGCGTGGGGATTACGCGCGACGGGCCCGGACGAGGTTCCAGAGCTGCTGGGCCTCGGGGATCCGCAGCAGGGTGATCGCGACGCCGTAGACGACCGCGCCCGCCGCGAGCCCGGCACCCAGAGAGGCTAGCTGGCCGCCCAGGCCACGCCCGAGGGCCTCGTCGAGCACCTCCCAGACGAAGTAGGAGACGCCGGCGAGCGCCGCCGAGGCGAGCAGCACCCTGGCCCAGGTCCAGGCGAGGCGGCCGAGCTCGAGCCTCCCCAGCCGCCCGCGCAGGACCATCGCCTGGGCGAGGACGCTGGTGGCGGTGGCGAGCGAGGTCGCGGCAACGATCCCCCCCACCCCGAACGGCTCGTAGAGGAGGAACGAGAAGACGGCGGTGATCGCCAGGTTCCCGGCCGAGATCACGGTCGGGGTCCAGGGCCGCTGAAGGCTGAAGAAGGTTCGCGTCAACAGCAGGAAGAGGCCGTTGAAGGGGAGCGAGAAGGCGAACCAGAAGAGCGCGGTCGCGACCAGGTCGGTCTGCGAGGCGGTGAAGGCCCCGCGCTGGTAGACGAGGCGGATCATCGGCTCGCTGAGGACGAGGATCGCCGCGGCCGCGGGCGTCAGCAGGAGGACGATCTGGCGCATCCCGTTGGCCATCGTCCTGCGCAGCTCGTCGAATGCGCCGCGGGTCGCGTAGCGCGAGAGCGTCGGGAACAGCACGGTGGCGACGGCGACCGAGAAGACCCCCTGCGGGAGCATGTAGATGCGGAAGGCCTTGTCGATCGCGGCGGGCGCCTGCTCGGAGACCAGCGTGCCGAAGAACGAGTTGACCAGCAGGTTGATGTTGATCAGCCCGAGCGAGATCGTCACCGGCAGCATCAGCACCAGCACCCGGCGGACGTCGGAGTTGCCCAACGCGGCCCGCAGCCGGGTGCGGAACGGGTCCACCAGCGCCCGGCGAATCCCGAATGGCGTGTTGCGAAGGTCGAAGGTGAGCATCGCCAACTGGACCACCGTGCCCACCAGGACGCCGATCGCGTAGGCGTAGATCTGGTCTTCCTCGGGGAAGACGGGCGCGAGCCCGACCAGGACGGCGACGATCGCCACGTTCCAGAAGAACGGAGCGATCGCGAACACCCCGAAGCGGTCGTAGCTGTTGAGGATGCCGACGACCATCCCCGAGACGCCGAGCAGGACGAGGATCGGGAACAAGAGGCGGGAGAGGCCGACGGTGAGGTCGAGCGTCGCGCCCTCGAACCCCGGCGCGAAGAGCTGGGCCAAGAACGGCGCGATGAGGATGAACAGCGCCGTGATCAGGCCGAGCACGACGGCGACGAGGAAGATCAGGTTCGACGCGAGCCGGAACGCCTCGCGCTTGTGCCCGCGCTCCAGCTCCTCGGTGAACACCGGGACGAAGGCGGCCTGGATCGCGGCGTCCGCGAACAGGCTCCTGACCGTGTTCGGGATCAGGAAGGCGATCGTGAACGCCGACATCGCCGGGCTGATCCCGAAGTAGGAGGCGGCGAAGATCTCGCGCACGAGGCCGGCGATCCGCGAGAGGGCGGTGGCGAGCGAGAAGAAGGCCGTCGAGCGCGCCAGCCTGCCCGAGGGCGGCCGCTCCGGCTCCCGCCCCTCGCCGCCCTCTCCCTCGGCCGCGGCCCGGGCGCGATCGATCCCTCCGATCATCGCCTCCTCGGCCGGGCTCCCGCCCACGCCCCCGTACTCGCCCGACCCCATCAGCCCTCGCCCCTGCTCCGTCTCGCGGTCGCGGGCACTACACTGCGCCGTCGGCTCATGGCCAATATCGCCTCACAGAAGAAACGGATCGCGCGCACCGAGCGGGAGCGCGTCGAGAATCGCCGCGTCACCAGCGCGGTCAAGACGCACTTCCGCAAGCTCGAGCAGGCCGTCGGCGCCGGGGACACGGCGACCGTCGAAGCCGAGCATCGCGAGTTGGTCTCGCGGATCGACAAGGCAGTCGGGTGCGGCGCCCTGCACGCCAACAACGGCGCCCGCAAGAAGTCGCGCGCCGCTCGCATGCTCGCCAGCAAGTCCTAGCGCCCGCAACCGCCGGCCGCAGCTTCATCGCCATCCGCGCTCAGGCGCGGGCGCCGGCCGCACGGCGAACGGCCAGCGTCAGCGCGACATCGTCCGGGTAGTCAGAGCCACCGCGCGTCCACCACTCGAGATCGGCGATCGCGCACGCCGCCGCACGAACCTCGTCGAGGCTCGCACCGCGAACCTGGCGGACCAGCATCTTCGCCGCGTAGGGGTGCATCGGCAGGGCTGCCTCGACCTCCTTCGCGGAGCGCCCGCTCTCGAGCTCCGTCAGCGCCCGGTGCGCCTCGCGCAGGCGCTTGGCCGCCTGGTAGATCAGCGGGGTCACCGACTCGCCCTGCCCGGCGAGGCGCTCGGCCGAGCTCAGCGCCGCCGAGGGGCTGCGCTCCAGGACCGCGTCGGCGAGGGCCCAGACGGCCTCCTCGGAGGTGTCGGCGATCATCGCCTCCAGGTCCTCGCGCTCGACCGTCCCTCCCGGGCCGGCCCAGCTCGCGAGCCGGTCGAGCTCGTTTGAGAGGCGGACCGTGGAGTGCCCCATTCGCTCGACCAGCAGGCGGGCGGCGTCCGCGTCGAGGCTGATCTGTCTGCGGTCTGCCTCGGCGACGAGCCAGGCCGGGAGCTGGCGCGCCTTCGGCGCCTGGAAGTCGAGGACCTCGCCGCCCCCGGCGGTGACCGCTTCGGCCAGGCCCTTCGGCGCGCGCAGCTTCGGCGGCGCCTCGCGGGCGGCGAGCACCACGGTCGTGTCCGGGGGCAGGTCGGCGAGCGCCTCGACTATCGGCGCCGCCTGCTTGGCGCTCCAGCGCTCGACCCCGTCGGCGAGCAGATAGCGACGGCCCGCGGTCAGCGACATCGCCGGGATCGCGGCCAGCAGCGCCTCGGCGTCGGGTGCGCCACCCGGCGCAGCGTCGAAGATGTGCAGCGCGCCCGGGCCGCCCTCGCGCTCGGCGCGGGCACGCAACCGGGCCAGCACCGCGTCGATCTTCGCCGCGTCGGTGCCGGAGATCAGGTAGGCGGGGCGAAGCTCTTCTGCGGCCACGCGCCGAGTGTATTCGCGGGCCTAGACGGCCCAGGCGGTCGATTCGAGCGCCGACCGGGCAGGGGGCGCAACGCGCCCCCTGCCA
>JBKJZF010000325.1:0-4745 GCA_046715315.1 Solirubrobacterales bacterium
GTGGTCGACCGCCGCGGCCGCTCGGGCGTCGCCGCGGTCGCAGCCCTGGCCTCCAGCGGTGAGGCAGTGCTGGTGCTGTGCGCCGACGCGCTTCGCCGGCGGGGGCTGGTCGAAAGCGCGGCGGTGCCGCAACGCTTCGGCGGTGGCAGGGTCGCGATCGCCGCCGCCGCCCTGGCCGACGAGTCGGTGCGCGCCGAGTGCGAGGGGGTGGCGACCGAGGACGGGGGCGGGGTGGTCCTGGCCGACTGGGCCCGGCTTGCCCGCGATCCCGGGCTCGCCGCGGGCTTCGAGCACCTGGTCTTGATCGACCCGCCACCGCTGGCGGTCCTCGCGGACGTCGCCGACAGCTCCGGGCCGGGCTTCCTGCACCTCGCCTGGAGTCAGGCCGAGGTCGAGCTCTCGCTGCGCCTGTGGGATGCGGGGTGGCCGTCGCGGCCGCTTTTGGGAGCGCTCTTCCGCGATCTGCGCGACGCCGCCGGCTCCGACGTCCAGGTCGGCCCGGAGCGGCTGCGCGCCGTGCTGCGCGGGAGCGGCCCGCTGCCCCGCTCGCCCGAGGTCGCGGCGCGCTCGCTGCGGGTGCTGCTGGAGCTGGGCGTGGTGGGCTGGCAGGGGGGCGATTCGGCCGATGCTCCGCGCTCCATCGTCGTATCCTCGGAGGGGAGCGACCTGTCGCGATCGCAGGCATTCAGCGCCTACCGTGAGCGCCAGGAGGAGGGCCTGCAATACCTGAGAAGGCGAAGACACCCGGACTAGGCGGCCACACACGCGTGGGCGCCACCGACGCTGCCGCCGGCGCGGCGCCCGTCGACGAGTTCACCGCGCGGCTGACCGACTCCGAGCGCGACCTGCTCGGCGACCTGCTGGCGGTCGTCGCCGAGCACTCCGAGAACGGATCGACGACGCTGGACCGCGAGGCCGTCGAGCGCGCCTTCGCCTTCGCCTGCGAGCGCCACGCCGACCAGCGCCGGCACTCCGGCGAGGACTTCATCACCCATCCGGTCGAGGTCGCGAAGATCTGCGCCGGGCTTCGCCTCGACACCGAGACCCTGTGCGCCGGGCTCCTGCACGACACGGTCGAGGACACCAGCGCCAGCCTGCAGGAGGTCGAGGAGCTGTTCGGCGAGCCGATCGCCCAGCTCGTGGACGGGGTGACCAAGCTCACCGGGATCACCTTCCAGAGCCGCGACGAGCATCAGGCCGAGAACTACCGGAAGATGATGGTGGCGATGGCCACCGACGTCCGGGTCATCCTGATCAAGCTCGCCGACCGCCTCCACAACATGCGCACCCACGACGCGCTGCCAAAGCCGAAGCAGCTCGAGAAGGCGCGCGAGACGCTCGAGATCTACGCCCCGCTGGCGCACCGCCTGGGGATCCACGCGATCAAGTGGGAGCTGGAGGACCTCGCCTTCGCCCGGCTGCACCCGCGCAAGTACGACGAGATCAAGAAGCTGGTCGCCCAGCAGCGGGAGGAGCGCGAGCGCTACGTCACCGAGGCGGGCGAGTTCCTCAACGGCGAGCTTCGCAAGGTCGGGATCGAGGCGGAGATCTCCGGCCGCGCCAAGCACTTCTACTCGATCTATTCGAAGATGACGAAGAAGGGCCGCGAGTTCAACGAGATCTACGACCTCACCGCGATGCGCGTGATCGTCGGGGCGGTCAAGGATTGCTACGGGGCGATCGGGATCACCCACTCGCTGTGGAAGCCGCTGCCGGGGCGGTTCAAGGACTTCGTCGCGACGCCGCGGATGAACCTCTACGCGGCGCTTCACACGACCGTGATCGGGCCCGAGGGGCGTCCGCTCGAGATCCAGATCCGCACCCGGGAGATGCACGAGCTGGCCGAGTACGGAATCGCCGCGCACGTGATCTACAAGGAGGACACCCCCGGCGGCAAGCCCTCGCGCGATCCCGAGCGCGACAAGATGACCTGGCTGCGCCAGCTCCTGGAGGCCGAGGGCGACCAAGACCCGGCCCAGTTCCTCGAGGCCCTGAAGGTGGACCTGTTCGAGGAGGAGGTCTTCGTCTTCACCCCGAGGGGTGAGGTCAAGAACCTCTCGGCGGGTTCCACCCCGCTGGACTTCGCCTACGCGGTGCACACCGACGTCGGCCACCGCTGCGTGGGCGCCAAGGTGAACGGCAAGATCGTGCCGCTGCACTACCAGCTGAAGTCGGGCGACATCGTCGAGATCCTCACCACCAAGCAGGAGCGCGGCCCCTCGCGCGACTGGCTCGCCCTGGTGCGGACCAGCCGCGCGCGCAACAAGATCCGCGCCTTCCTCACCCGTGAGCGCCGCGAAGACGCCGAGCGGCGCGGCCGCGAGGAGCTGCAGAGCGCGCTGCGAAAGCGCGGGTTGCCGATGCAGCGGATCGCCGGCTCGCCGCTGCTGGCCGACGTCATCCGCGAGATGGGCTTCCGCAAGGCCGACGACTTCTACATCGCCCTCGGTCAGGGAAAGATCTCCTCGAAGACCGTGACGACCAAGGTCTTCCAGCGCCTGAAGCAGGGCGAGGCCGTCGCCGGCGACACCGCCGAGGCCCCCCTGGCGAGCGTCCTCGAGGGCCGCGACGAGCGCCATCGCCGGACCGAGGACGCCTCCAGCTTCGGGATCGAGGTGAAGGGCGTCTCAGACGTCATGATCCGCCTCGCCAAATGCTGCCGGCCGGTTCCCGGCGACGAGATCGTCGGCTACGTCTCGCTCGGGCGGGGGATCACGATCCACCGCGAGGACTGCAAGAACGTGGCCGCGCTGCGCAAGGCGCCGGAGCGCTTCACCGACGTCTCCTGGGACGGGGACAACTCCGCCTCCTACCGGGTCGAGCTGCAGGTGGACGCCTGGGATCGCACCCGCCTGCTCGAGGACCTCTCCCGGGCCTTCTCCGAGGTCGGGGTCAATATCCTCGAAGCCTCGTGCTCGACCAAGCACCCGATGGTCAAGAACCGCTTCGTGGTCGAGGTCGGCGACACCGAGCAGCTTCGCCACTGCATCAACCGGCTGCGCAACGTCGAGTCGGTGTTCGATGCCTACCGGATCACCCCGGGCGAGTAGCGTCGTGACCTGGCGTCCCAACTACGCGGAGGTGATGTCGACGCTGGCGTTCTTCGTCGCTGGCGGCGGCGTCGGCTGGGCGGCGGCGACGATCGATTCCGGCAGACGTCGTCAACGAGTCGCTGCGCAGCAAGGACCTGAAGAACAACAAGGCGGTGCGCAGCGCCGACGTGCCGCTGAACGAGCTCACCGGGGAGGACATCGACGAGGACAGCCTGGACGCCATCGACGCGGATCGCCTGATCGGCATCAACGGTGACGTCTTCGCCCGCAACAGCGCCCGCAGGCAGAGCGTGAGCTCCAGCTTCAGCTCGCAGCCGGTCGTGACGAACGACGCCGCCGGGGCCTTCCAGCTTCTCTCAACAACCCCGCCGTGGAGGACTCGACGCTGCGCTTCTTCGCCCCGAGCCCGAGCGTGCCGGGCGCCGGTGATCGCGACTCCTGGGTGACGCTCGACGCTGCCGCGCCCGACTTCAAGACCGTGGTCAGTGACGGCACCGACAACCACTCCGTCAACCTCGCTCCGGGCGCGACGCATCACCGGGTCGTCTGGCAGATCTCGCCCCTCGCGGCGGCGTCCGGCGAGATCGTCACCGCGACCTTCAGCTTCCACCAGGCCGACACGACGAACGCCCAGTGCGAGATTCTCGGGCACGCCGTGGTCGGCTTCGCCGGCTGAGCTTGAGCCGCCCCTCCGTCAGCGTCGTGGTGCCGTTCGGTGGCGCCGCCACCGAGGTTGAGCCGCTGCGGACGGCGCTCGCCGGCCTCGACCTCCACGGCGCCGACGAGCTGATCGTCGCCGACAACTCCGGCGGCGCGGCCGCGCCTCTGGGGGACGTCGCCAGGGTCGTGCCCGCCATCCGCGAGCGGAGCTCCTACCACGCGCGGAACGCCGGCGCCGCGGCCACGAAAGGCGACTGGCTCCTCTTCATCGATGCCGACTGCGCTCCGGTCTCCGGCCTGCTCGACGCCTACTTCACCGAGCCCCCGGCCGAGCGCGCCGGGGCGATCGCCGGTGAGATCGTCGGCCAGCCCGGGCAGGACGCCCTCGCCGCCCGCTACGCGCGCGACCGCAAGGTCCTGAGCCAGACCGACGGGCTCTACGGGCGGGGGCGGACCGTGGCGGCGACGGGCAACCTGATGGTCCGCCGCCGGGCCTTCGACGAGCTGGACGGCTTCGTCGAGGGGATCCGCTCGGGCGGCGACGTCGACTTCTGCCTTCGCCTCCAGGACGCCGGCTGGAGCCTCGAGGTCCGCCCGGGGGCGCTGGTGCGCCACCGCCACCGCGAGAGCGTGCCGGCGCTGCTCGGGACCCTCGCCCGCTACGGCGCCGGCTCACGCTGGCTCAACGAGCGCTACCCGGGCCTCTCAGGCCGGTGGCCGCTCTCGCCCCGCGAGCTGCTGCGCGCCGGCACCGACGCGACCCGTCACGCGCTGCGCGGCGAGCGCGACCAGGCTGCCTTTCGCCTGATCGACGGCGCGGGACTGGTCGCCCACAACGTCGGCTACCGCAGCGCCAACAGCGCCAGGTAGTCAGGACCCGTCCGCGCCGTTGCGGGTTCCTTCGGATATCCCGAAGGAACCCGCCATCGGACTGGGTTGCCCCATGGGACGAGAAGCGGTTAGGGCGCCGGCGGGGGGCGGAAGCCCGAGCACAGCACCCGGATCCAGTCGCGCTGGAGGCCTCCCAGGCCC
>JBKJZF010000326.1:0-4782 GCA_046715315.1 Solirubrobacterales bacterium
CGGTTGGCGTGTTCGACGAAGGGGCGGAGCCCGGCCTGTGGCGCGAGCTCGCCGTGCCCGGCAGCCCGTTTGCCGTCGCAGCCGGCCGCGACGGGACCGTGCTCGCGAAGGGGACCTTCAACAACCTCGCCCAGCTCGAGAGCGTCCTGGCGACGGCCGAACGCCGGCGGGCGGCCGCGGTGAGCCGTGTCTGAGCGGCGCGACGGCGGGGTCGAGCGGGCACTGGAATCGCTCGCGGCGAACAGCTCGCGCCGTGGCTTCCTGGCCCGGGTGGGAGCGGCGGGCACGGCGCTGACCGCGGGCGGGCTCGTCGCCAAGGCGGTCAGGCCCGGAGAGGCCGACGCCTACCACTTCTGCGGCCACATCTTCACCACCGGCTCCTGCCCGCACCCCTCGGGCCTGCCGCGGATCGACTCGCACGGGCTGGCGGTGCGCTCCTCCGATGGCAAGCCGATCGACAACCTCGGCCGGGTCGTCAACAAGCGCGGCGTGGCGGTCGACGATCACGGCAACCCCAAGCGCGACACGGACGGGCACCCGCTGCCGCCGGCGCCCCGGACACAGGTCTGCCAGCACCAGACCGCGGTCAAGCACAACATCAACACCACCATCGACGGCGGTTGGTATCGCTGCTGCGGAGGGCAGGTCCGCAAGCTCGTCGACTGCTGTTCTGACTCCAGCCGCCGGATCAACGGCGACGCGGCGCTCGAGGGCTACTGCTACCAGGGCCGAAAGGTCTTCTGCGTGATGTACTTCCAGACGAAGGTGCCCTGCTGATGAGCGGCCTCGAGCTGGCGCTGGTGGCGACCGCCCTGCTGGTCGGGGTCACCGGGACCTGGTCTCCCTGCGGCTTCTCGATGATCGAGACGATCGGCCCCACCGGGCACACGGGCGGCCGGCGGACGACGCTCGCCGGCTGCGCGACGTTCCTCCCCGGCGCCCTCGCCGGCGGCGTCATCACCTTCGGCGGGCTCGGAGCGCTCGGCGGGCTGGCCCACGGCCAGGATCAGCGCCTGGCCTACCTGGTCGCCGCGGCGATCGCGATCGGGGCGGCGGCGCTGGAGGCGCGGGGCGCGGCGATCATGCCGCAGATCCGCCGCCAGCTTCCCGAGCACTGGCGCCGGTCGATGCCGATGCCGCTCGCCGCGGCGCTCTACGGTGGCCTGCTCGGGCTCGGGTTCACGACCTTCGTCCTCACCTTCGGGGTCTGGGCGGTGGCAGCGATCTCCTTCGCCGTCGGCGACCCCGCCACCGGGGCCCTGATCGGCCTCGCCTTCGGCGCCGGGCGGGCGCTGCCGATCATCGCCCTGGCTCCCCTCGCCGGGACGCCGGCGGGGGCGCGGGTGACCGAGCTGATGGCCGACCGCCCGGGCCTCTACCGAGGCCTGCGTCTCGGCGACGCGCTGGCGCTGGCGTTGGCGGCGGTGGCGCTTGTGGGGACCGGCGATGCGCTTGCGGTGCGCACCGCCGAAAAGCACGCGGCCGATCCCGGCGCCGGCCACGGGCTCGTCTTCCAGCGCGGCGACCGCACCGGGGTTCTGCGGCGCGGGGGCCAGATGACGGCCCTCCCCGGCAAGGACCCGGCGATCGGCGGCCCATACATCGCCGTGCGCGCCGGCGAGGGAATCGACGTCCTCGACGGCCAGACGCTGCAGGCGCTCACCCACCTGACCGCGGCCAACGCCAACGCGATCTCGATCAGCGCCCGCTGGATCGCCTGGAGGACCCGGCTCAAGGGCCGCGACGAGATCCGGGCGCGCAAGATCGCGGACCTGCAATCGCCCAACCGGGCGAAGCGGATCGCGCGGGCGGGCGGCGGGCAGGTGCTCGGCGCCCCCAGCGTCGACGGCGCCAAGGTCGCCTACGCGGTCGCCTCACCGGGGCGCAACTCGATCGTCCGCAAGGGGCTTCGCTCCCGGCGCGGCCCCGCGATCATCGGATCTCGCCTGGCGTCGCTTCATTCGCCGACGCTGGGACACGACCACCTGCTCTACGTGCGGGTGTCGCGCAGGCGCCAGAGCCTGGTGCTGAAGCGCTTCGGAGGAGGCACGCGCACGCTGCACTCGCGGTCGCGGCGCAGCGGCACCCTGTGGTCGACGGCGCTCGACGCCGACCGCGCATACGTGACGCTGATGCGCGGGTCGTCCGATCGGATCCTCTCCGCGACCCGCTGAGATGAGTGATCCCTGAGCCCGCTCAGCCCGGGGGGACGACCACGTCCGGCCCGGGCTCGGCGCCGATCGCCCGGTAAAGGGCGCTCGAGGGCTTCGCGATCAGCCACCGCTCGCCCGAGCGCTGCAGGTAGATCAGGTCGTCCTCGATCGAGGGCTCGGAGCGGTCGGCGAAGCTGGTGACGATGCTGGTCGTGGCGCGCGCCGACTTCCGCCCGAGGTCGATCGCCGAGATCTGCGAGAGGCTGATGCCGCGGAACTCCGGCAGGCCGCGCGGGTCGCGGTAGCCGATCGATGCGTCGAGCGACGCCGCGCACGAGCCGCGTTCGCGCGGCAGCTTCAGCCCGTTGGCGACCCCGGGCGCGAGCAGCGCGCAGACGCGTCGGCCGTCCCGGTGGTCGAGCCCGGCGATATAGGCCCTGACGGTGCGCTCGACCCGGCGTTCGTCGGCCCGGCGGCGGGCGGTGCGCCTCTCCGCGGCGGAGGGCCCGTCGTCCGACCCCTGCGAGCCGCCGCCGGCCTCGCTGCCGCCGGGCGTGTCCGGCGCGGGCGCCGCCGGCTCCTGCGCCGCCGGCTCGGACTTCTCGCCGCATCCGCTCGCGGCGAGCGCGAGCGCGACCAGGATCAGGGCGCCCGCTGGGCCGGGTCTCGATCGCGTCCGTGGCATCAGCCGATCATGTTCGCAATTTGCGGGCGTCGGCCCGGGGGCTTCCGTCCTGCCGCCTTCATAGCCTCGCCGTCGTGGCGTTGGCTGCAAGCGATCCCGGGCCCTCGCAGGCCGCTAGTGTCAGCCCAGTGACCCATCTGCGACCGGTCCCCGATCCCAGGCCACCGCAGCGCGGCTCCGAGCGGGCCGAGGCGACCGCCACCATCCCCGAGCTCGAGCGCTGGGCGACCCTGCTGCGCTCCGAATGCGTGCGCATGCTCGCCGTGGCGAAGTCGGGACATCTCGACTCCTCGCTGTCGGCGGCGGACATCATCGCGGCGCTCTATTACCGGGTGCTCCGCCACGACCCCTTAAACGCGGAGTGGCCCGAGCGTGACCGCTTCGTCCTCTGCAAGGGCCACGCGGCGCCGATCCAGTACGCGGCGCTCGCCCATCATGGCTACTTCCCGCTCGAGGACCTGATGGGGCTGCGCAAGATCGGCGCCCAGCTGCAGGGCCATCCGGACATGAACCGCACCGCGGGCGTCGAGGTCTCGACCGGGTCGCTGGGACAGGGCCTCTCGATGTGCCTGGGGATTTCGCTGGCGCTTCGGCTCGACGGTCTCGACGACACCGCGCACGTCTTCGGGGTGCTCTCCGACGGCGACTGCCAGGGGGGCCAGACCTGGGAGGCGGCGACCGCCGCCCCCCATTTCGGCGTCTCCAACCTGACCGCGATCGTCGACTACAACCATCTGCAAACCGACGGCACCACCGAGGAGGTCATGGACACCGGCGACGTCCGGGCCAAGTTCGAGGCGTTCGGCTGGGACGCGGTCGAGATCGACGGCCACGACATGGGCCAGGTGGTCGAGGCGCTCGAGCGCAGCCGCACCCTCGACCGGCCGGCGGCGATCGTCGCGCAGACGAAGAAGGGCCGCGGCGTCTCCTCGATGGAGGGCCGCTTCGGCTTCCACGGCAAGCCGCCGACCCCCGAGCAGGCCACCGAGGCCCTGGAGGAGCTCTCCGCCGAGCTCGAGCAGCAGACCCGCGAGCTCTCCGGAGCCGAGGGCTGATGGCGGCCGAGGCCAAGACCGAGCCGACGGCGACGCGCCATGCCTACGGCGACGCCCTGGTCGACCTGGGGGAGGTCCACGACGACGTCGTCGCCCTCGACGCCGACCTCGCGGTCTCGACCCAGTCGATGAAGTTCGGCAAGCGCTTCCCGGAGCGCTTCTTCAACTGCGGCGCGGCCGAGGCGAACATGATGTCGATGGCCTGCGGGCTGGCCGCGACCGGCAAGCGCCCCTACTGCTCGACCTTCGCGATCTTCGCCTCGGGGCGCGCCTACGACCAGGTTCGCCTCGGGATCGCCCACAACGAGCTGCCCGTCAGGATCGGCGCCTCGCACGGCGGCGTCTCGCTCGGCGAGGACGGCGCCTCGCACCAGATGATCGAGGACATCGCGCTGATGCGGGCGATGCCGAAGATGCAGGTGATCTGCCCCGCCGACTACAACCAGGCCTACCGGGCGACGGTCTCCTCATACGAGCGCGACGGGCCGATGTACATGCGCTTCGGCCGGCCCGCGACGCCGGTGGTCTACGAGGAGATCCCGGAGTCCCTCGGCGGCGGCGTCGACGTCGTTCGCGAGGGCAAGGACATCACCCTGGTCGCGACCGGCCACATGGTCTGGCGGGCGCTGGAGGCGGCCGAGTCGCTCGAGCGCGAGGACGGGGTCGAGTGTGAGGTCCTGAACGTCTCGATCATCAAGCCGCTGGACTCGACCGCGGTCCTGGAGTCGCTGTCGAAGACCGGCGTCGCGGTCACCGCCGAGGAGCACCGCATCGCCGGCGGGCTCGCCGACGCCGTCCGCGAGGTAGCCGCCGAGCAGCACCCCGTGCCGATCTTCGCCGTAGGCATGGGCGACGAGTTCGGTCTCTCCGGCACCGGAGAGGCCTGCAT
>JBKJZF010000327.1:0-4894 GCA_046715315.1 Solirubrobacterales bacterium
CCGGCGGTCGCGACCGGTGGTGGTGCCGCGCTCGCCGCCGCGCTCGCGAAGGCGCGCGCCGAGCTCGTCGTCGAGCTCGGTCGGGAAGGGGCCGGCACCGACCCGGGTCGCGTAGGCCTTGGCCACCCCCCAGACCTCCTCGATGTCGGCCGGGCCGACCCCGGCGCCGACGCAGGCGGCGCCGGCGACCGGGTTGGAGGAGGTGACAAAGGGATAGGTGCCGTGGTCGAGGTCGAGCATCGTCGCCTGGGCGCCCTCGAAGATCACCCGCTTGCCGCTGTCGAGCGCGTCCCAGCAGAGCCGCGCCGTGTCGGCGATGTGCGGCTCGAGGCGGTGCCCGTAGCGCAGGTACTCCTCGGTCATCGCGTGCAGGTCGAGCCGGGGATCGCGGGCGAAGGGACGCAGCATCTGCTGCTTGGGCTCCAGCGCCGCGGCGATCTTCTTGCGCAGGATCTTGCCGTCGAGCAGGTCCTGGACCCGGATCCCGAGGCGGAACGCCTTGTCCGCATAGCAGGGCCCGATGCCCCGCTTGGTGGTGCCGATCTCGAGCTTGCCGAGCTTCGCCTCGCCGGCCGTGTCGAGCATCACGTGGTAGGGCATGATCACGTGGGCGTTGGCCGAGACCCGCAGCGCGGACGCGTCCACCCCCCGCCTGCGCAACCCCTCGAGCTCGTCGATCAGCACATTCGGGTCGATGACGACGCCGTTGCCGATCACGCAGGTGAGGTTCGGGTAGAGGATCCCGGAGGGGACCAGGTGGAGCTTGAACACCTCGCCGTCGCGGATGATCGTGTGGCCGGCGTTGTTCCCGCCCTGGAAGCGCACGACCATGTCGGCCTGCTCGGCGAGCAGGTCGGTCACCTTTCCCTTTCCCTCGTCGCCCCACTGGGCGCCGACGATCACGGTTCCTGGCATAGCCCGGGAATTATGGGGCGTTCGGTGGACGCGCGCCCGTCAGGCGCTGAAGCGGTCGCGCATGTCCTCGCCCCACATCGGCAGCTCCTCGCACATCTCGGTCAGCCGCGAGACCACCCGCGTCCCGATCTGCTTCTCGAGCGCTGCGTAGTCGAGGTTCGAGGTGACCACCACCGATCGCTCGGACTCGTAGCGCTCGTCGACGATCGCGTAGAGCTGCTCGAGCACCCAGTCCGAGCGCTTCTCGGCACCGAGGTCGTCGAGGTGGAGCAGGTCCACCGAGGTCAGGCGCTTGAAGAACTCGAGGTAGGAGTCCTCGCCCGACTCGGCGTCGTAGGTGCGACGGATCCGCGCCAGCAGGCGCGGCAGCGAGTAGATCGCCACGGTTCGACCGGCCTCCACCGCCGCCTTGGAGACGAGCATCGCCAGCGTCGTCTTGCCGGTGCCGACGTCGCCCATCAGCCACAGGCCCTTGCCGGCGTCGAGGCGTTCGTCGATCGCCGCCACGTACTTGCGCACGGCGGCGAGGACCGGAGCGCGGCCCTTGTCGCGCGCCATGTCCGAGACCGGCGGGCGGTCGAAGGAGACGCCCCGGAAGCGCGCCGGGATCGTCGAGGCCACGCCCTTGGCGCGACGGCGGGCGAGCCTCGGCGCCCGACACTCGCAGGGCCGCGCCACGTCCTCGGGCCCGAGGATCCAGCCCGAGCCGTCGCAGACGCCGAGCGGGCACGACGGCTCGGCGGCGTCGCGCGAGCCCGCCAGCCGAAGCGGGGGCGAGCCGCGACCGCTCACGCTTCGTCGGCCGCGTCGACGAGCGGCGGGCCCTCGCCGGGGCGCTGCTCGACCGGCCGCTCCGAGGCGCCGCGAGCCTTGTCGACGAACCGGGGGTACTGCTCGAGAAAGACCATGTGGACCTTGCCGGTCGGCCCGTTGCGGTGCTTGGCGATGATCAGCTCGGCCTCGGAGGGATCCGCCTCGTCGTCATAGATGGCTTCTCGGAAGATGAAGCCGACGACGTCGGCGTCTTGCTCGATACTGCCGCTTTCGCGTAGGTCCGAGAGCATCGGGCGCTTGTCGGGGCGCAGCTCGGGCGCGCGGCTGAGCTGCGAGAGGCCGATCACGGGGACGTTGAGCTCGCGCGCCAGGATCTTCAGCCCGCGGCTGAACTGCCCGACCTGCTCGACCCGGTTGGCGCGGCCGTCCTCGGCGCGCATCAACTGCATGTAGTCGACGATCACCAGGCCCAGGCCGCCCTCGCTCGAGGCCAGGCGCCTGGCCTTGGCCCGGAGGTCGAGCAGGCTGAGATCGGAGGAGTCGTCAAGCCACAGCGGCGCGTCCTCGAGCTCGTTGCAGGCGCGCACGACCCGCGGCCAGTCGCGTTCGGAGACCTTGCCCTTGCGCAGCTTGTCGTTGGGCACGCGCGCGCGGCAGGAGATGAACCGGTGCGCCAGCTCGGCCTCCGACATCTCCAGCGAGAAGAAGGCGACGGGCATCCCCGATTTGGCGGCCACGTTGTCGGCGATGTTGCAGACGAGCGCCGACTTTCCGATCGAGGGACGGGCGGCGATGACGATCAGGTTGCCGGGCTGAAAGCCGCCGAGCAGGTTGTCGAGGTCGGTGAAGCCCGACGGCGTGCCGGTGAGCTCGCGGTCGCCCTTGGCGAGGGCCTCGAGGCGGTCGATCTCGTCGCCGAGGACGTCGGCGACCCGGCGGAAGTCCGAGGCGCGGTCCTCGTAGGCGACCTTGAACAGCAGGGTCTCGGCCTGCTCGACCAGCTCCACCGGCTCGCCCTCGCGCTCGTGCACCGAGGTCTGGATCCGGTGCGAAGCGTTGAGCAGGCGCCTCAGCAGGGCGTTCTGCTTGACGATCTGGGCGTAGTGGCGGGCGTTGCCGGGCGCCGGCACGGAGTTCGGCAGCTGGGTGACCGCCTCGCGGCCACCGGCCTCTGAGAGCTCGCCCGTCTGCGTCAGCAGCTCGGCGACGCTGATCGAGTCCACCGGGTCGCTGCGCTCATACAGGCGCTTGATCGCGCGGAAGACGATCCGGTGGCGCTCGCGGTAGAAGTCCTCGTCGTTCAGGCGGACGTCGAGGATCACGGGGGTGATCGCGCCCTCGGAGACCATCATCGCCCCGAGGACGGACTCCTCGGCCTCGAGGTTCTGGGGCGGTACGTGTGTCTCGGCGATTGCCACGGCTCTTTGAATTAGAGGCCGAGCGGCGGCGGATTCAGCCCCAGCGACCCTCTGCGCTCAGAAAACCACACGCGCCGGGCGCCCGCCGGACACGAAGCCGCTATTGGGGAGATTTTACTTTTGCTCGGCGACGATGGTCTTGACGCGGGCGACGTCGCCCCCGCTGACCTCGACCTCGACCATGTAGGTGCCGACCTCTCGGATCGGCTCCTCCAGGCGAATCTTCTTGCGATCGACGCGCAGGCCGCGGGCCTCGGCGATCGCGTCGGCGATCTCGGCGTTGGTGACCGAACCGAAGAGCTTGCCGTCCTCGCCGGCGCGGTGCTGGATGGTGAGCACGGTCTTCGACAGCAGCGCGGCGGTCTCACCGGCCCGCTCCGCGGCCTCCTTGGCCGCCCGGGCGGACGCCTCGCGCTTGCGCTGAGCGTCCTCGAGGGACGCCTGCGTCGCGGATTGCGCCAGCTTGCGAGGGAGCAGGTAGTTGCGCAGATACCCGGGCGAGACGTCGACGGGCTCCCCGGCGCGGCCGAGGTTCTCGACATCCTTGAGCAGGATGGCCTGGGCCATCCCGATCTAACGCTCGCCCACGTAGGGCAAAAGCGCGATCTCGCGGGCCCGCTTCACGGCCAGCGCCAGTTGCTGTTGGTGGCGACGGCTGAGGCCGGTGACCCGGCGGGAGCGGATCTTGCCGCGGTCGGAGATGAACCGGCGAAGCGTCGCCAGGTCCTTGTAGTCGATCTCCTCGACGGTGATCCGGGTGTACTTGCGCGGGCGGATCCGGTCGCCGGGGCCGCGACGGGGTCGCTTGCCGCCGGGACCGCCCTGGGTGGACGTGCGCTGCTGCGGGCGCGCCATCAGGCGGCCACTCGCGTGTCGTTGATCGAGATCATCGTGTTCATCAGGGGGCCGCCGGGCGGCGACTGAAATCGCGCCGCGGATCGGCGGCGCGAGGCGCGCATGATAGCCGGGCCGGGGCAACGGCAAGCCCCCGGCGCGGGCCGGGGGCCATCCGACGCTGGGTCTGCGGACGCTGTTCTAGAAGGGGATGTCGTCGTCGTCAGAGGCGCCGACCCCGGCCTTCTCGCCCTCGAAGTCGGAGGTGTCCGCGGGGACGTCGGACTTCGGCGTGAAGCCGTTGTCGCCGCCGTCGCGACTGCCGAGGAACTGCACCGAGTCGGCGATGATCTCGACCGCCTGGCGCTTTCCGCCTCCGTCGGCCTCCCACTCGCGCCAGTCGAGGCGGCCCTGGACGGCCACCGGACGGCCCTTGGAGAGATAGGTCGAGCAGTTCTCGCCCTGGGCCCCCCAAACGGTGACGTCGAAGTAGTTCGGCTTGTCGACCCACTCGCCGCTGGCGCCGTCCTTGCGACGGCTGTTCACCGCCACGCGCAGCTTGCACACCGAGGTTCCGCTCGGCAGGCTCCGGAGCTCGGGATCGCGAGTGAGATTCCCCGTGATCACGGCGACATTGACATTCGTTGCAGCCAACTAGATCAGCCCTTCCTGAAGTCGTTCATTCGTCGTTCAGTCTAAGCAGGCAAGCGGCGTCTTCCGCCCCCCTGCCGCACGCGAAACGGCGCAAATAGCGAGGTGGGAGCCGGTGGGCGGGCGCTGGAAGAGGCCGGGGGGCGCTCAGGACTGCTCGTCGGCGCCCTCGGCGGGCGCCTCGGCATCCGTGGCCTCAGCCTGATCAGCTGCGGGGGCCTCCTTGGCCGGCGCGGGGGCGGGCTCGGCGACCGGCGTCTCGGCCGCAGGCGCGGCGGGCTCGGCAGCAGGCTCGGGCGCCG
>JBKJZF010000328.1:0-6065 GCA_046715315.1 Solirubrobacterales bacterium
GTCCAGCAGGTAGGCCTCCACCAGCAGCCCGCGCCCGGTCTCGAAGGTCGGCCGGATGCCGACGTTGACCGCGGCGGGATGGCCGTTGGCGAAGGCGGCGTAGACCCCGTGACCGGGGACGACGCACTCGTCCGAGGGAACGATATTGGCGGTCGGGAAGCCGAAGTCACGGCCGCGGCGATCGCCCGAGACGACCTTCCCCTCGAGCAGGAACGGGGCGCTGAGGCACGCGGTCGCGGTCTCGACGTCGCCGGCGGCCACCGCCGCGCGGATGCGGGTCGAGGAGACCGTCTCGCCGGCGACCTCGATCAGCGGCACGACCCGGGTCTCGAACTCGGAGCGCGACGACAGCATCTCCGGATCGCCCCTCGCCTTGCGCCCGAAGCGGAAGTTCTCGCCCACCGAGACGCGCTTGGCGCCGAGGCGGTCGACCAGGATCTGCGAGCAGAACTCCTCGGCCTCGATCGCCTGAAAGCTCTCGTCGAAGGGGATCACGGCCAGCTCCGAGACCCCCAGGCCCTCGATCACGTCGCGCTTGATCTCGAACGGCATGATCAGCTTCGGCGCCGCCTCGGGATGGATCACGCTGAGCGGATGCGGCTCGAACGTGAGCACGGTGTCGGCCCCCTCGATCACCGCGCGATGTCCGACGTGGACGCCGTCGAAGGTCCCGATCGCAACCTTGCGCGGGCGGGCCTCGACGTCTTCAAGCTGGGTGACGCGGATGCTCATCGGCTGCGAACTCTGCCAGGGAAGGCCTGATCCAGGCGGGCGAGCGCCTGCTCGAGCGCCAGCTCCTCCCCGGCCTCGTCCACCTTGAACGGCCCGATCGCGGTCCGGCGCAACTGCTCGCAGTAGGCGTCGCCGAGGTCGGCGATCAGGCTGCGGACGTAGGTGCCCGACGAGCACTCGATCGCGAAGCCGGCGCGCTCGCCCTCGCGCCAGAGCTGTTCGAAGCGGTGGACCTCGACGATCCTCGGCGGCATCTTCAACTCCTCTCCGCGCCGGGCGCGCGCGTAGGCCCGCTCTCCCCCCAGCTTCACGGCGGAGTAGGCGGGCGGGACCTGGCGGATCGTCCCCGTCGGTAGCTCCAGGGGGCCCTCCGGGACCACACCGGTCTCGGTGATCTCGCCCTCCGGGTCGGCGGTGGACGAGACTGCCCCGAAGCGGGCGCTGACCTCGTAGGTCTTCGGCAGGCTCATGAACGCCGCCTGCTCGCGGGTCGCCTCCCTTCCGACGAGGACGATCAGCAGCCCGCTGGCGAAGGGGTCGAGGGTGCCAGTGTGCCCGGTCTTCGCATCGCGCTCCCGGCGCACCCGCGCGACCACGTCGTGCGAGGTGATCCCGGCCGGCTTGTCGACGAGCAGGACCCGGGCGGCGGAGCTAGCTGCGGTCGAGCTCGGCACGCAGCGAGGAGACGATCTCCTCATAGGTCAGGTCGGTCGAGAATCCCGCCGCGCGGCGATGCCCGCCGCCGCCGTGGGAGCGGGCGATGGCCGAGACGTCGATCTCTCCGGCGGAGGAGCGCAGGCTCACCTTGCGGGCGGAGCCGGAGCCCTGGCCGCGATCGCGAACCACGGCCGCCACGGCAGTGCCCTCGAGGGCACGGACGTGATCGATGATGCCCTCGGTGAGCAGCTCGGAGGCGCCGGTCTCCGCATAGTCGCCGGCGGAGATGTAGGTCAGCGCCAGCCGGCCGTCCTCGTAGCACTCGATCTTGCCCAGCGCGCGGGCGACCAGGCGAACCTTCTCGATCGGCACGTGCTCGTAGAGCCGCCGTGCGGTGTCGCTGACGTCCACCCCGGCCTCGATCAGCTCGGCCGCCATCCGGTGGGTCGTCTCGTCGGTGTTCTCGTATGAGAAGCGGCCGGTGTCGGTGACCAGGCCGACGTAAAGCGCCGAGGCGATCTCCGGGGTGAGCTCGGCTCCGAGGAGCTTCGCCAGCTCGAATACGATCTCGGCGGTGGAGGAGGCCCCGGTGTCGACCAGGTCGAGCGAGCCGAAGCGGGTGTTGTCGTGGTGGTGGTCGATGTTGACCGTGCGCACGTCGGGGTTGCGCAGGAACCCTTCCGGCGTGCGGTCGATGTTGCCGCAGTCGAGAAAGACGTGGAGGCGGTCGACGACGTCGGCCGGAGGCTCGTGGAAGACCTCCTCCAGCGGCAGGAAGCGGTACTCGACCGGAAGCGGGAACTCCTTCGCCGCCAGGTACATGACGGAGTCCTTGCCCAGCTGGCTGAGGATCTCCTGCATCGCCAGCGGCGAGCCGAGCGCGTCGCCGTCCGGGTTCTCGTGCGTGGTCAGCAGGAAGCGCTCGGTCGAGCGCAGCTCGTCGACCACCGCGCTGATCGCCTCGGCGACGCTGACGTCACGCTCGAGCGGCATCGCCACGGGCCTGTTCACTCGTCCTCCAGAAGCTGCGTGAGGCGCACGCCGCGCTCCGGGCCGTCGTCGTAGCGGAAGCTGAGCGTGGGTGTGTACTTGATCCGCATCTCGCGGGCGATCTGCGATTGCAGCACCCCGTGTGAGGCCCGCAGGGCCGCCAGCGATCGCTCCCGCTCGTCGGAGTCTCCGAGCACGCTGATGTAGACGCGGGCGGAGCGCAGGTCGGGGCTGGTGTCCACGGAAGTCACGGTGACGAAGCCGATTCTGGGGTCATCGAGCTCAGTCGCAATAGCGCCCCCGATCACCTCGCGGATGACCTCGTTGACGCGCCTCATGCGCTCGGTGGTCATACCGAAGCCAAGATAACAGCCGTGGGGCGGCGCTAGAGAGCGCGGAGGTCCTCCAGCGTGAGCAGCTCTAGTCGAGCGTTTGCTCGACCTGGCGGGTCTGGAAGGCCTCGATCACGTCGTCGACCTTGACGTCCTGGAAGCCCTCGAGCACGATCCCGCACTCCAGGCCCTCCTCGACCTCTTGGACGTTGTCCTTGAAGCGCCGCAGCGAGCCGATGCGGCCGGTCCAGACGACGGTGCCGTCGCGGACCAGCCGGGCCTCGGCGATGCGCGTGATCTTGCCGTCGATCACCTGGCAGCCGGCGATGGTGCCGATCTTCGACGCCTTGAACAGCTCCTTGACCTCGGCCTGGCCGAGCGACTCCTCGACCTCCTCGGGCTCGAGCAGGCCCTCCATCGCTCCGCGCAGCTCCTCGGTGACCTTGTAGATGACCGAGTAGGTACGGATCTCGACGCCCTCGGACTCCGCCGCCCGGCGGGCGTCGACCAGCGGGCGGACGCCGAGCCCGATGATGATCGCGTCGGAGGCGGCGGCGAGCATCACGTCCGACTCGTTGATCCCGCCTGGGGCCGCGCGGATGATGTTGATCGCGACCTGGTTCTGCGGCACCTTGGCGATCTCATCCTGGAGCGCCTCGACCGTGCCGGAGACGTCGGCCTTGAGGAGCAGGTTGAGCTCCTTGATCTGACCCTCCTGGGCCTTGGCGAAGACGTCGTCGAGGCTGACCCGGCGAGCCTGGCTTCGGGCCAGCGCCTCGGTCTTCAGTCGCTGCCCCCGGTCCTGGGCCTGCTGGCGTGCCGTGCGCTCGTTGTCGATGACCTCGAAGCGCTCGCCGGCCTCGCAGACGCCGTCGAAGCCCAGGACCTCGACCGGGTCCCCCGGCTCGGCCTTGTCCAGGCGGGTGCCGATGTGATCCTGCATCGCGCGGACCTTTCCCCAGACCGGGCCGGCGACGACGGCGTCGCCGACGTTCAGCGTGCCGCGCTGGATCAGCACAGTCGAAACGGGGCCGCGGCCGGGGTCGAGATGGGACTCGATCACGCTGCCGGAGGCGGGCGCGTTGGGGTTGGCCTTGAGCTCCTCGACCTCGGCCAGCAGGATGATGCTCTCGAGCAGATCGTCGAGGCCCTCCTTGGTCTTGGCCGAGACGTTGGCGTAGATCGTGTCGCCCCCCCAGTCGTCGGGGTTGAGGCCCTGGTTGGCAAGCTCGCCCTTGACCTTGTCCGGGTTGGCGGCGGGCAGGTCGATCTTGTTGACCGCGACGATCATCGGCACGTCGGCGGCCTTGGCGTGGTCGATCGCCTCGACGGTCTGAGGCATGACGCCGTCGTCGGCGGCGACGACGATCACCGCGATGTCGGTGACGTCCGCTCCGCGGGCCCTCATCGCCGTGAAGGCCGCGTGGCCGGGCGTGTCGATGAAGCTGATCGTCTTGTCGTTCTGGTGAACCTGGTAGGCGCCGATGTGCTGGGTGATGCCGCCGGCCTCGCCGGCGACCACCTCGGTCTCGCGGATCGCGTCGAGCAGCGAGGTCTTGCCGTGGTCGACGTGACCCATGATCGTCACCACGGGAGGACGCTGGACGAGGTCAGACTCGGCGTCGTCGAAGGACGGCTCCTCGGGAGCCTCCTCGGCCGCGGTGATGACCTCGACCTTCTGCCCCAGCTCCTTCGCCAGGACCTCGATCGTCTCGTCGGCGAGGGTCTGGGTGAGCGTCGCCATCTCGCCGAGCTGCATCAGCGTCTTGATCAGGTCGGCGGCGTTGACGCCGAGGGTCTCGGCGACCTCGCGGACGGTCGCGCCCGAGGCGACCCGGACGGCCGGCAGCTCAACCTCCTGGGTGGGCCCCTTGGGCGGCTCCTCCAGCAGCGGACGACGGCGGCGGCCACCCCGGCGGCGGGGCGGGCGCTGCGGCGGCGGGGCGGACATCCGCTCGCGCCTGGACGCCTGCGAGTCGATCACGACCCTGCGCATGCGCTTGCCGCCCGCGGCGGCGCTCGCGGCGGGCTTCTGCCCGGCGGGCTTGGCGGCGGCAGGCTTGGTGGCATTCTCGGCCTTCGGCTTCTCCGCAGGTGGCCGCTTCTCGGCCGGCGCCTTCCCCTTGGCGGCTCGGTTGGACTTGCCCTTCGCCTTCGTCGGCGCCTTCGCCTTTGCCTTCGGCTTCTTTGCGGAGGCGCCGTCGGCGCTGCGCAGCGCGTCCAGCGCCACCTGCTCGTCGACGCTCGACGCGGCAGCCTTGACCTCGACGCCGGCGGAGCCCAGGGCCGCGATCAGCTCCTTCGAGGTGACCCCCTGAGCTTTCGCGATCTCGTGAACGCGCTTCTTCGCCACGCTCTCCCCTACGCGGCCGAAGTCTCTTCGGCCGCTTCGGCGGACTCGTCGGCCGGCTCGTCGCCGGCGGACTCGTCCTCCTGGGAATCGGCGGCTTCGGCGATCTGCTTGGTCTCCCCACCCTCGGCGTCGTCGGGGTCTTAGGCCTCGGGGGCTTACTCCAAGGCCGCAGGCTCGGGGGCGGGCTCGGGCTGGGCGGCCAGGGCGCGCTCGACGAGTGCCGCAACTTCGGCCTCGTCGGCGTCGTCGTTGGCGAGGATCGCGATCTCGTCCTCGCTCAGCGAGGAGACCATGGTTACCTCGTTCGTGTCGAAGCGCGCCAGCGCCTGATGCTGGGGCAGGCCGCAGTAGCGCGAGCCCGGCAGCGAGGCGTTCGGACAGCGACGGCCGGCGGAGAGCACTGCGGCACAGCGGCCGTCGACCTCGTCGGCGCCCTCGATCTCGATCTCGTCCTCCTGCTGGGAGAACTCGGTCTCGGACTTGATGTCCACGCGCCAGCCGGTGAGCTTGGCCGCGAGGCGGGCGTTCTGGCCCTCGCGCCCGATCGCCAGCGAGAGCTGGTCGTCGGGGACGACGACCGTGGCCTGCTTGTCGGCATCGTCGACGAGGACCTCGCGCACCCGCGCCGGCGAGAGCGCCTTGGCGACGAAGCGGGCGGGCTCCTCGTTGTAGGGGATGATGTCGATCTTCTCGCCGCGCAGCTCGGAGACGACCATGCGCACGCGCGAGCCGCGCGGGCCGACGCACGCGCCCACCGGGTCGACGCCGTCGGCGTGCGAGACCACCGCGATCTTCGACCGGTAGCCGGGCTCGCGGGCGACGTTGGCGATCTCGACCAGGCCGTCGGCGATCTCCGGGACCTCGAGCTCGAAGAGCTTTTTGATGAGCTCGGGGTCGCGGCGGCTGACGATGATCGAGGGGCCCTTCGTGGAGGGCGAGACCTCCTTGATGACGGCCTTGACGCGCTGGGAGTGGTCGTAGCGCTCGCCCTCGACCTGCTC
>JBKJZF010000329.1:0-5409 GCA_046715315.1 Solirubrobacterales bacterium
AGGCGAAAGCCAAGCTCGTCACGAAGGACACGCCGAAGACCAGCTTCGCCGACGTCGCGGGTGTGGATGAGGCGATCGAGGAGCTGCAGGAGGTCAAGGAGTACCTGCAGAATCCGGCCAAGTTCCAGGCCATGGGCGCGAAGATCCCGCGCGGTGTCCTGTTGTTCGGACCTCCGGGCGCCGGCAAGACCCTGCTCGCGCGCGCCGTCGCCGGCGAGGCCGGCGTCCCCTTCTTCTCGATCTCGGGCTCGGACTTCGTCGAGATGTTCGTTGGCGTCGGCGCCAGCCGCGTTCGCGACCTCTTCGAGCAGGCGAAGCAGAGCTCGCCCTGCATCATCTTCATGGACGAGATCGACGCCGTCGGCCGCCATCGCGGCGCCGGCATGGGCGGCGGTCACGACGAACGCGAGCAGACGCTGAACCAGCTGCTGGTCGAGATGGACGGCTTCGAGATGAAGGACGACATCATCCTCATCGCCGCCACCAACCGCCCCGACATCCTCGATCCGGCGCTGCTGCGCCCGGGCCGCTTCGACCGTCAGGTCGTCGTCGACCGGCCCGACCGCCGCGGCCGCCGCAAGATCCTCGAGGTCCACACCCGCGGCAAGCCGCTGGCCCACGAGCTCGACCTCGACACCCTGGCGGCGCAGACCCCGGGGTTCACCGGCGCCGACCTCGCCAACCTGATCAACGAGGCCGCCCTGCTGACGGCCCGGTCGGGCAAGCGCGAGATCACGATGGTGGAGCTTGAGGAGGGGATCATGCGCGTGATCGCCGGCCCCGAGAAGAAGACCCGGGTGATGTCCGAGAAGGAGCGCCTGATCACCGCCTACCACGAGCTCGGCCACGCGATCGTCGGCCACATGCTGCCGAACTGCGACCCGGTCCACAAGATCTCGATTATCAGTCGCGGCCAGGCCCTGGGTTACACGATCTCGCTGCCGACGGAGGACAAGTTCCTGACCACGCGCGCCGAGTTGACCGACACGATGGCGATGACCCTGGGCGGCCGGGCCGCCGAGGAGATCGTCTTCTCCGAGATCACCACCGGCGCGTCCAACGACCTCGAGAAGGTCACCGAGACCGCCAAGGGCATGGTCATGCGCTTCGGCATGTCCGAGCGCCTCGGGCCCAGGGTCTTCGGCCACGACCGCTCGCTGCCCTTCCTCGGGCGCGAGTTCTCCGCCGAGCCCGACTACTCCGACGAGATCGCGCGCGAGATCGACGACGAGATCCGCCGGATCGTCGAGGAGGCGCACCAGACCGCCAGGAGCATCCTCGAGGAGAACAAGGAGAAGCTGGAGCGGATCTCGCAGATCCTGCTCGAGCGCGAGACGATCAACGCCGAGCAGTTCGTGAAGCTGCTCGACGGCGCCGCCGTCGAGGACGTCTTCGACGCCGACGACGCCGAGGAGACCGCCGAGCCTGAGCCGGAGCCCGAGGCCGAGCGCCGTGCCGGCCGCGAGGGCCCGCGCCCGATGCCGCATCCCCGCCCGGGCTTCGCCGGCGGCGGCGCCGAGATGCGGGCAGACGACAACTAGCTGTCCGCGGGTCCTGTCGCGGGACGGGGCATGCCCCGGACTTCCGACCCGATAGTTCGGCTTTCGGGACATGCTCCGTCCCACGCCACCCGCGGGAGCGGCCGTCGCGATAATTGGGGAATGGCGAAGTTGATGGGCATCGTCAACGTCACCCCCGACTCGTTCTCGGACGGCGGGCTCTATCTGGACGCCGAGCGGGCCGTTGAGCACGGCCGCGAGCTGGTGGCCGACGGCGCGGACATCATCGACGTCGGCGGGGAGTCGACGCGGCCCGGGGCCGACGCGGTGCCGGCCGACGAGGAGGTGCGGCGGACGACCCCGGTGGTGGCCGGCCTGGCCGCCGAGGGGATCGAGGTCTCGATCGATACTTCGAAGGCCGAGGTCGCGCGTGCGGCCCTCGACGCCGGTGCGGGGATGGTCAACGACGTGACCGCGCTGGGCGCCGACCCCGAGCTTGCCGCCGTCTGCGCCGAGCGCGGGTGCGAGGTCGTGCTGATGCACATGCAGGGCACGCCCCGGACGATGCAGGCTGACCCCACCTATGGCGACGTGGTCGAGGACGTCAGGGCGTTCCTGAGCGAGCGGATCGCGTTCGCGGTGGGGGAGGGGATCGCCGAGGAGCGGATCTGGATCGACCCGGGGATCGGCTTCGGCAAGACGGTCGAGCACAACCTCGAGCTGTTGCGAAGGCTCGGCGAGCTGCACTCCCTCGGCCGCCCGATCGTGATCGGGACCTCGCGCAAGACCTTCATCGGCCGGCTGACAGGGCGCGACGTCGATGCCCGCCTCGGGGGCACGATCGCGACCAATGTGCTGGCGCTGCGCTCGGGGGCCGAGATGCTGCGGGTGCACGAGGTGCGCGAGGTGCGCGAGGCTGCGCTGGTGACGCAGGCGATAGCGCAGGGACGGGCATGGACTTCGGCGTAGCGATCTTCCCCAGATAGGTTTTCCGGCGTGGAGGCCCACGGCCCTGAAGCCAGCACCTCGGTTCAGGTCGAGCTACGCGGTATCTCGATCTACACCCACCATGGCGTGACCGAGGCCGAGCGCGAGATCGGCCAGCGGCTGGAGATCGACGTTTCCTTCGAGGTCCCCGAGTGCGACGCGGTGCTCACCGACCGGATCGAGGACACCGTCGACTATGGCGAGGTCTGCGACATCGTCGTCCTCGCCGCGACCGAGCGTAGCTACAAGACGCTGGAGCGACTCGGCCATGTGATCAGCGAGCGCCTGATGGAGCGCTTCGGCGCCCGCTCGGTCCACGTCCGAGCCGCCAAGCCCGAGCCGCCGCTCCCCGTCAGCATGGACGAGGTCGCCGTCGAGGTCTCCCGCCACGTGCCGGCCGACGATTCCGACGAGGACGGGCCAGAGGATCCGATGTGAGCGAGCGGGTCGGGTACCTCGGCCTGGGCTCGAATCTGGGCGACCGCGAGCGCCATCTCGCCGACGCAGTCGCGGCGCTGCCCGGCAGAGGCGTCGAGGTGGAGGCGGTGTCGTCGCTTTATGAGACCGAGCCGATGGGCGAGGTGGGAGACCAGCCGGACTTCCTCAACGCCGCCGCGCGGATCCGCACCGGGCTCGAGCCCGAGCAGCTGCTCGCGGTCTGCAAAGCGGTCGAGGCCGAGCTCGGTCGCGTCGCGGGCGGGCCACGCCACGGCCCCCGGCCGATCGACGTCGACCTGCTCCTGCTCGGCGAGGTCGAGCTCGAGACCGAGGCGCTGACGCTGCCCCACCGGGAGGTCACCTCGCGGCGGTTCGTGCTCGAGCCCCTGCTGGAGCTCGACCCGGAGCTGTCCCTGCCGAGCGGGCCACGCCTCGCCCAGGCGCGCGAGGCGCTCGACGGCCAGGGCGTGGTCTGGGTGGGCGAGCTCCGGGCCTAGGTTGCTAGGCCGCCGCGGGCTGGCGCAGCGGCTCGAGCCAGGCGGAGGGAAGGATCGGCGGCACCCGGCCGGGATAGTCCGGGAAGGCGCGCATCGCCAGCTCGCCGGCCGGGCGCGACTCGAGCGCCGGGCGCAGGTCGTCGAGGGTCATCGCCAGGCGGAGGCTGGCGCACACCTGCAGGTCGGCCGCGTTCAGCGCCTCGCCGCCCATCATCCCGTCGGCGATCCAGTCGTCCACCCGCTGCAGCATCCCGGGCAGGGCGGCGATGTCGGCCGCCACGTTGGAGTCGGTCGCCTTGTTGATCTTGGCGGCGGCGGCGACCAGCGGCGCGCCGGTCTTCACCGCCAGATCGACCGGGATGCCCAGCCGGGCGCCCTCGGAGAAGCTCGCCAGCGGGGCACGGTCACGGCGGAGGGCGTTCCACAGGATCCTGCGGATCGGCGCCTGCAGCACCTCGTCGCCCCAGCGCTCCGCGTTCTCAACGGCCGTCCGCTCCTCGCCCGCCGGCGGATAGAGCGCCGGCTCCGGGATGATTCGATCCAGCTCGCGGGCGATCTCGCGTGAGCCCTGTACCCGGCGGCCGTCGATCTTGGCCGCCGGGACCGTGTTCGCCGGAAAGCGCAGCGCCCGCAGGACCCCCTTTGAGACGACGGGCATGAGATCGACCCGCTTGTAGTCGATCCGCTTCAACTCCAGCATCCTTCGAACGGTCATCGCCGGGTGCGAACCGGGAATCACGTAAAGCGTCACGTCCATGTACCCAGAATCGTACGCGCTAGGGACGAAGTCCCGGCAGACCACAGTCACCCTGCCGGGTAAGGCTTGGACCCGAGCCCGCCGCCCCCGGACGCGAAGCGGAGGAGGCGGCGGAATTATTCAGGGGATAATTGTTCGATGCTCCTCGCCATCGACGTCGGCAACACGCAGACCCACCTCGGGACCTTCGACGACGCCGAGCTGGTCGAGCACTGGCGCTTCCAGACCCGCGCGGGCGCCACCGGCGACGAGCTGGCCGAGCGCATCGCCGGCCTGCTGGCGCTGAGCGGGGCCGGCTTCGACCGGATCGAGGCGCTGGTCGTCTCCTCGGTGGTGCCTCCGCTGGGGACCGAGTACGAGGCGATGGCCGGCCGCTACCTGAATGCTCCGTGCCTGACCGTCGGCCCGGGGATCAAGACCGGGATGGCGATCCTGATCGACAACCCCTACGAGGTTGGCGCCGATCGCCTCGTCAACGCCGTCGCCGCCCACGAGCGCTTCGGCTCGGCCTGCGTGGTCGTCGACTTCGGCACCGGGATCAACTTCGACGCCGTCTCGGCCGAGGGCGAGTACCTGGGTGGGGCGATCGCCCCCGGGGTCGAGATCTCGCTGACGGCGCTGACGGCGCGCGGCGCCCGGATCCCCCGGATCGACCTGGGCGAGCCCGAGACGGCGGTCGGCAAGTCCACCCGGGCGGCGATCCAGTCGGGCGTGATCTTCGGCTTCGCGGGCCTGATCGACGGGATCGCGCGCCGGTTCCAGGCCGAGCTCGGCGAGGGCATCGACTTCATCGCCACCGGCGGCCTGGCGCAGGCGATCGTGCCCTACTGCGAGACGATCGACCTCGTCGACGACCTGCTCACCCTCAACGGCCTGCGGCTGATCCACGAGCTCAACGCGTGACCCCCGGCTCCTACCCTTAGCGCGATGCAGCCCCCTTTGACGAGCCCGTTCCGGATCGGCGGCGTGGAGATCTCCAACCGTGTCCTGCTGGCCCCTCTGGCCGGGATCGGCAACTGGTTCGTCCGCCTGCAGGCGCGCCGCCACGGCGCCGGGCTGGCGGTCTCCGAGATGGTCTCCAGCTTCGCGATCCGCCACGGCAACGAGCGCACCCTGCGCGAGATGCTGCTGATCCACCCCGACGAGCACCCGGTGTCGGTCCAGCTCTTCGGCCACGACCCCGAGGTGATGCGAGGCGCGGCGGCCACCGTCGCCGGCGCCGGCGCCGACC
>JBKJZF010000330.1:0-7969 GCA_046715315.1 Solirubrobacterales bacterium
ATCGAGCAGCAGCAGCCGCCCGGCGATCTTCTCCCGGGCGACCCGCTCGGAGTCGTGATCGGAGATCCCGAAGTAGCCGCGCAGCATCTGCAGCACCGGCATGAATGGGATCGCCTGGCCGTGCGCCTGGGCCTGCGCCTCGTAGACCCCGAGGTTCCGGGCCCGGCAGCGCTCCGCGAACTCGTGGCAGAGGCGGCTCTTGCCGACGCCGGGCTCGGCGACGATGCCGATCACGGCCCCGCGGCGCTTTTCGGCGCCCTCGAGCGCATCCTCGAGCACCGCCATCTCGTCGGCACGCCCGACGAAGCGAGAGAGCCCGCGTTCGCGCGAGAGGTCGAGCCGGGAGCGCGCAGAGCCAACTCCGATCAGCTCGAACACCCGGATCGGGCGACTTGCCCCCTTGACCTCGAACTCGCCAAGGTCCTCGAGCTCAAGGTAGCCGCGGGCGAGCTTCGCTGTGTGCTCGGTCAGATATGCCTTGCCGGGCTCCGCGAGCGCCTCCATCCGCTGGGCCAGCCCGACCGTGTGCCCGACCGCCGTGTACGCCGGCTGGACGTCCTGGCCGATCGCGCCGGCGACCACCTCGCCCGAGTTGATCCCAATCCTGACCGAGAAGTTGAGCCCCTTGGACCGGCGCAGCTCGGCCGCGTACCCGGAGACCAGCTCACCGATGTGGAGCGCCGCGAAGCACGCTCGCGGGGCGTGGTCCTCGTGCGCGATCGGGGCCCCGAACAGGGCCATGATCCCGTCGCCCGTGAACTTGTCGACCGTGCCCTCGAAGCGCCGCACCCCGTCGGAGAGCAGCGAGAAGAAACGCTGCATGATCTGCCGCCAATCCTCGGGGTCCACCTGCTCGGCCATGTCCATCGAGCCCTTGACGTCGGCGAACAGCACCGTCACCTGCTTGCGCTCGCCGTCGGACTCGGCCTGCGCCGGAGTCGCCTGGGGCGGCTGCTCCGCGGCCGAGCCGAGCGTCGTTCCGCAGGCGTTGCAGAACCGCTGACCGTCCGGGTTCTCGCTGCCACAGCGATCGCAGGGCACGCTCGGCTTCAGGCTCGCCCCGCACGACCCGCAAAAAATCGAACCCTTCGCGTTCTCAGCGCCGCAGGCGTGACACAGATCCGCCACTGGCGCTTCCCCATCGATCAAGCGGGAACCCCCTCCATACCGCCACGGGAGTATGCCGGGTGCAGGAGAACGGGAGCCGGCGCTCCCCGTGGGGCCGTCGTCAGAAGCAAATGACGTTCGGGCACGCCCCAGCAGTTGCGAACGAAGCGCCCGCTTCGGGATCGAGCTTGCGCCGCAGGCGGCTGGCGTGGGAGTCGAGAGTCCGTGTTCGCCCCATCGAGCGGAAGCCCCAGACGTCCCTGAGGAGCTCCTCCTTGGTGGACGGGGATTTCCCCGCGGCGCCGGATGCTCCCCGCCTTCACCGTCACCGCCAGACACGTCCCGGTAGTCGCCTGAACAGTTCTTCGACTGATCGCCCGCTCCTGATCGCCATTCTTTGAGCCTGGCCGCGGGAATGCGCGCCCAGCGGAGTTTTTATCCCCGCCGAGGCGCGATACTGCGCGCGCTATGTCGCAGGAGAACGTCGAATCCGCGCCGCCGGTCCGCGTGGCCACCACCTCTGACCTTGATGACCTGACGACTCTGCTCACGACGGCGTTCGAGAACGACCCCTTGTGGAGCTGGGCCTTTCCTGATTCGAAGGACCTCGCGGTCTGGTGGCGTTTCGTGATCGGGAGCGCCCTTCGCTACCCCTGTGTTTGGATCGCCGGTGAATACGCCGCCGCGTCGGTGTGGATCCCCCCAGACGGTGTCGAGCTCACGGAGGAAGAAGAGCAGCGGGTTGAGCCGCTGCTTCGTGACCTGGTCGGCCCGCGCGCCCCCGATGTACTGGAGCTGGTCGAGCGGTTCGACGCATCCCACCCGAGAGAGACACCCCACTACTACCTGAGCTTGCTGGGAACGCATCTGGACTACAGGGGGCAGGGCTTTGGGATGGCCCTTCTTGCGGAGAACCTCGCGCGGATGGATGCCGAGGGAGTGCCCGCCTATCTCGAGTCGAGCAATCCGGCGAACGACCGTCGCTATCAACGGTTGGGCTTCAAACGCCTGGGAGAGTTCACGACCCCGGGCGGGGAACGCGCCGTGGGAACGATGTGGCGCGAGGTTGAGGGTGCCGAAGCCCCCGGGCTGCGGGAGTAGGCGATGTCGCAGGAGAACGTCGAGATCGGCTCCGACACCCTCCGTCGCACCCTGGTCCGCGTGGCGTGGACGGGGCAAATCCGGTAGGACTACGCCCCGAAGACAACCCAACTGAGGAGGCGAGTAGTGATCACGGTGCGTGGTGGCGCGATAGCCATGTCGGCGATAGCAGCGGCGATGGTGCTCGCCGGCTGCACGGACGAGACGACTGGCAGCCAGGAAACCCTCAACTTCACCGAGTCCGACAAGGAATCGAACTTCACCCCGATCGGGGATACCACCGAAAACAGCACCCCGCCGGGCAGTGGGTTCGCCCTCTCCATTCCGCTGCAGGACTCCTCGAAGAACACCGTTGGGGAACTGAATGCGGTCTGCATCGCCACCCAGCCCGGCCAGAGGCTCAATGGGACGTGCACGGGCACGGCAGATGTGCCAGACGGGCAGTTGGCCATCAACGTGGGTGGCGAGGTCGGCGGCGACGTGTCCGGTGCGATCGTCGGCGGGACGGGCAAGTACGAGGGAGCGACCGGCACTTTCACCTCGAAGTCCAGCGGCGAAGGGTCGGAGGACGCTTTCAACATCACGCTGCCCTAGGCCCCCGAAGTCGCCGGGCTGCGGGAGTAGGGCGCTACAGCCGCGCCGCCCTGCGAGGCCGGGATCATCCGCAGGTCTGCCTTGGTGGACGCGGGTTTCCGCCCGCCACCGATCTCTGCCCGCCTTCACCGTCGCCTCGGAGGAGGTCGCGATGGCCTGATCACGTTTGGAGGTTTGGGTTCTAGCTACGCGAGACCCTGGCCGAGTAGAAAAGCCCAGCCGCGCCAGCCCGGGTATAGTCCACCCTTCGGTACTTCGTACAAGCTTGAGGGAGGTATAGGGATGCAACGACTCGTCCGCGCGTTCGTCGCGTCGGTGGTGCTCGTGTTCGCGGTGGTGGCTGCGGCCCAGGCGACTCATAACGCCGACCAGCACAGCTCCAACATGGAGTTGCGGTTCAACTCACCGAACGCGACCGGCGCTATCAACTCCGACCTGGCGTTCTGGGGCGATCGCGCATACAGGGGGAGCTACGACGGGTTCCGGATCTTCGACGTCTCGGACCCGGGCAATCCGGCGCGGCTGGTGGACTTCAGCTGCTACGGGCCGCAGAACGATCCGGTGGTGTGGAAGAACAAGCTGCTCTTCCTCGCCGTCGATCGAACGCTGACGGGCCCCGACTGTGGATCGCCCGCCACTGCGCAGCACGACGATCCCAACGGCTGGGAGGGCGTTCGCATCTTCGATGTGAGCGACCCGCAGAGGCCGAAGTTCGTCAAGAGCGTCTACACCGACTGCGGGGCGCACACGATCACGGCGTTCCCGAGGAATCCGAGCAAGCTGCTCCTCTACGTTTCGTCCTACCCGCTGCGCCCCGGACCGACCTGCGGTCCAGACCGCGGGCCCGAGGCGGGGAACAGTCCCCTGCACGAGAAGATCTCGGTGATCACCGTGCCGGTTCGCAATCCGAAGTCGGCTCACGTGACCGCCGAGCCGAAGATCTCCTATCCCGGCGATCCCGACAACCAGTTCGATCCGGCGGAGCACGAGCTGGCGGGCTTCAACCCGCTGACGGCGTGCCACGACATCGGCGTGTTCGTCGAGCTGCGGCTAGCCGCGGGCGCCTGCGCAGAGCAGGCCCAGCTGTGGCGGCTCAAGAACAACGGCATCCCGGACACGGAGAACCCGCTGTGGGTGTACGACGACAACGAGGACACCGACGGCCCGGGCGGCGGCGACGTCGCCGTCGACTTCTGGCACTCGGCGACGTTCTCAGCGGACGGGTCGGTGGTCAACTTCATCGACGAGTCCTTCGGGATCGGCTGCCCGCCGGTGACCCCGGGCGTCGGCGATACGGGGCGGATGTTCTTCTTGGACGCCGCCACGGGCGACAAGCTCAGCGATTTCACGCTGCCTCGGACCGAGTCGGCGCTCGACGCCGACGGCAATGAGACGGCGTACTGCTCGGCGCACCTGGGGAACACGGTGCCGGCCACGGATCGGAACCTGCTGGTCAACGCCTGGTACATGGGCGGCGTCGACGTGATCGACTTCAGCGATCCGTCGAACCCGACGGAGGTGGCGTACTACGACATCGCCCCGGCCGGGCCCACCGGCTCGGACAACTGGTCCGCGTACTGGTACGAGGGGCCGTCCCTCGCCGGTGACACGCTGACCGTCTACGGGACGGACGGAGTTCACAACCCCGCGACCGGCAGAGGGTTCGAGGTATTCAGCGCCGGGCTCGAGGCCAACGAGGTCGGGCTCGGGCACCTGAATCCGCAGACCCAGGAGGAGGTCGTCGAAACCAGCCTGGAGAGCGCTCCGATCGCGGGCGTACAGGTCTCGCCGGCACCCTCCAGCTCGGCGGTCACGGCGACGAAGATCGACCGACGCGCCGTGGTGCGCCGACTGTTGCCGTAGACAAGATCGATCGGATCGTGAGCGGGGCCGGGTCACCGGCCGGACTAGGCCCTCGACGCCGCCGGGCTGCGGGAGTAGGGCGCTACAACCCGCGCCGCCCTGCGAGGCCGGGACCAGGCGCGCGTCCTCGACCAGGGCGTCATCCGCGTCCACCGCTGCACGCCAACTAGCGACCGGCGATCAGCCGCAGCTCCCGCGCGTAGTTGTGGGCGTGGATCAGGGCGCGCGCCGCGGGGCGGCTCGCCGCCAGGGTCGCGACCCAGGCCGTGGGGCCGGTGGGCCCGAGGCCGGCGGCGTCTTCCCCTGGGCCCGCCTCGCGCAGGCCGATCAGCTTCACGCCCTCGGCGGCGACATAGGTGCGCCCGGGCCCGCCGCCGGCGTGGGGCTCGGTCGTGACGACGACATCGACCCGAGCGCCCGCGCGGTCCGAGCCCCCCGAGGCGAGCGCCTCGGCACCGGTGACCGTGACCTCCACCACCTCGCGCCCCGCGATCCGCGGGCGTGTTCGCGGGCGGGCGGCGGCCGGGAGGCGAAGCTGGCTCGCGGTCACGTAGGCACCCGGGGGAATCGGCGCCACCGGCGCCCGCCCGACCGCCTCGTTGAAGTCCCTGAGCGCATCCGGCGGGACGAAGCGGGCGGGTACCCGGCGCGACTCGAGCAACCTGTCCACGTCGGCGGGGCGCAATGGACGGCGGGCCGGCAGCTCGGCGCGGGCGACGATGACCTCCTCGAGCGGGCCCAGCTGCGCCTCGACGCCGCCTCGGTAACCGCCCGCCACGGCGGCGGCGAGGCCGGCGCAGACGAGGGCCAGCGCCCCGAACACGATCGCCCGGGAGCGCCTGCTCACGCGGCGATCGACGCGGACGGGGAGGGCAGCGGGGCCAGCGGCAGCACGAGGGCGGCGACCGTCGCCTGCCCCTCGCTGCGAAGCGCGAACCTGCCTCCGTGCGCCGCCGCCACCTCTCGAACCACCTCCAGGCCGTGGCCGTGGCGGGGATCGGGCGACCGATGCTCGGATGCTGGGCCGTCGTTGGAGACTACGACTCGCATCCCCGTGGCGCACAAGGCGGCCTCGACTCTCACCCGCAGCCCGCCGTGCTCGATCGCGTTCGCGATCAGGTTGTCCAGGGCCTGCGCAACTCGTGGCGGGTCGGCCATCACGACCGCCGCCCCGGCCCGCCATTCCAGCTTCAGCGACCGGCCGGCCCGCGACGCCGGCGCGCGCCAGCGCTCGACGGCTGCGGCGATCAGCGCCCGGCCGGAGATCGGCCGCGGGCGGATCGCCGCCGGGGCGCCGTTGACGGCGCCGTCCAGGTCCTCGAGCGCCGCCAGCGCCAGGTCGAGCGAGTCCGGCGTCGCCGGGACACCGCGTCGAAATCCGGACGCGGGCGCCAGCGCCAGCGCCTGAAGCGGACGACGCAACTCGTGCAGGGCGCGGTTCAGCCTCGAGCGCCGGCGCGACTCGCGCACGCGCACCGCTGCCAGCAGCGCCATCGTCGCCACCAGTGGCCAGAGGGCTGCAACCAGCTCCCACACGATCGGCTCACCCGTCGATCAGCCGGTAGCCGACGCCCCAGCAGTTGCGAACGAAGCGCCCCGCTTCGGGATCGAGCTTGCGCCGCAGGCGGCTGGCGTGGGAGTCGAGAGTCCGTGTCCGCCCCATCGAGCGGAAGCCCCAGACATCCCTGAGGAGCTCCTCCTTGGTGAACACGCGGCGCGGGTCGGAGGCGAGCGCGCGGAGCAGCTCGAACTCCTTGTTGGCCAGGCTCACCAGCTCGCCGCCGACGCGGACCTCCCGCCTGGAGGGATTGATCTCGATCTCTCCGACCCGCACCGGGCCCTCGCGGTGGTCGCCTCGCCGGCGCAGGACCGCCCGCACCCGAGCCGCCAGCTCCTGGTAGCTGAAGGGCTTGCCAATGTAGTCGTCGACCCCCTCCTGGAAGCCGCGGACCCGATCGGTCTCGCTCGTCCTGCCGCTGAGGACGATCACCGGCAGCATCGGGTCGTAGCGGCCGGTCGAGCCGTCGGCGCAGCGGATCTCTCGGAGGACGTCCAGCCCCGAGGCGTCCGGGAGGCCCAGGTCGAGCAGGAGGAGGTCGGGCGCCTTGAAGTGGCACAGCCGCAGGGCGTCGGAGGCGGTCGGCGCGGGCAGCGCCGCGTAGCGGTCGGCATGGAGGTGGTCACAGAGAAGCTCCAGGGTCGGGGCGTCGTCCTCGCAGACGACGATCGTCGCGCTGACCGTGGGGACGGGTGCGCTCATCGGTCCCTCCCGGCCTGGGCGGGAAGCTCGAGCACCGACCGCGCGCGCCGCTCGAAGGCGAAGCGCCCGGCCGGGACCGCTCGCCTGATCGAGACCGGCGCTCCGCCGCCGTCGAGGAAGTGCAGGTCCACCGCGAAGCGCATGCCGAGCGTGTGCACCGCCCGGCAACGGGGGATCAGCAGGCCCGCGCCCGCCTGGGCGCGGCTGAGCAGGGCCAGGCCGATCAGCCGCGACCGGCGCGAGGCGGCGACCGGGACCACCACATCGCCCGAGAGCCCCGCCACCGGAAGGCGGCGGAAGCGCCTGGGTGTCGCGGGCGGCCGGCTCACGATCCCTACAAGCCCGCCGGCGCCGCCGGCGCCCCCTGTTTGGGCGCGGTTTAGGCCCTTGGGGTGCAAACGCCCTTTCAGGCAGGAGTCCTCGCCTGCGCCTCGACGGCCGTTGGTGGAAGATGGTCGCCCGCTCGGAGAACCTGCCGTTCGGGGACCGGAAGAGAAAGCTGTGGAGAAGGCAACTCGCAGAGGCAATTACGAGTCGGGCTCCGACTACGTGCTCGAGTACGGGGAGCTCCGCTTCTCCTTCAACGAGCAGGACTTCGCCCAGCGGGTGGAGCAGGCGGCCGTGAAGCTCGACTTCGTCTCGCAGGGGCTGGCGGCCGAGGAGATCCAGGATCTGCTCGGCCTGGCGGTCAACGGCGAGATCCTCGAGCCCTCCTCCTCGCTCGGCGAGCACATCGTCGAGCACTGGACCGAGCTGGTCGGCCCCGCCAACCGCAGCCTGGTCCACTGGATCCGGCGGCTGGTCTTCCGCGGCGCCTGGCTCGACCAGCGCGTCAAGGAGGGCGAGCTGGACGTCTTCTTCGACCAGGACACGAGCACCTTCGGCTACATCCAGCCCGAGGGCGGCGAGACCGAGCCGATCGAGCTCTCGCGCGAGCCCTCCTGGGCTCGCCTCGCTTACCGCTCCTAGCGCCGCCCGGCTAGTGGGGTGTAACCAAACCTCGCACCCGAAACTCAGGCAGCGACGCGTAGCTTCGCCTCGAGC
>JBKJZF010000331.1:0-3464 GCA_046715315.1 Solirubrobacterales bacterium
GAGCCGGCCTCTCGCTGACGGTCGCCTTGGTGACGCTGCCGACCTCGGTCTGGGCGCACCAGCGCTCGGTCGACGTCGGGCTTTCGACGCAGCCGCTCGGGACCTGGTTCGCCGACCTCGGCAAGTCCGCCGCGATCGGGGCCGCGCTGACCGCCCTGGGCGCGACCATCCTGCTGGCAATCGCCCGTCGCTTCGGGCGCAATTGGTGGGTCCCGGGGGCGGCGGCCGTGGTCGCGCTGTCGGCCGTCTTCACCTGGCTGGCGCCGGTGGTGTTGGCGCCGCTGTTCAACCGCTTCGACCCGCTGCCCGCGAACAGCCCCCAGCGCGCCGAGGTGCTCGAGCTGGGCCGCACCGCCGGAGTCGACATCGGTGAGGTCTATCGCGTCGACGCCAGCCGGCGATCGACCGCGCTCAACGCCTACGTCGGCGGGCTCGGCTCGACCAAGCGGGTCGTCCTCTACGACAACCTGATCGACCACGCCGAGCCGGCCGAGCTGCGCTCGGTGGTCGCCCACGAGCTCGGGCACGTGCGCCACTCCGACATCCTGCGCGGCCTCGGCTTCGTCGCCATCGTCGCCCCGCTGGGCCTGCTGTTCGTGCGGGAGGTCTCCGAGGGCCTGGCCGCGCGCACCGGCGCCGATCCCGGCTCGCCGGCCGCGCTGCCCGCCTACGCGCTGGCGATCGGGATCGCCTCGTTCGCGCTCAACATCCCCGGCAACCAGCTCTCTCGCCCGATCGAGGCCAGCGCCGACTCCTTCGCGCTGGAGATCACCGGTGACCCGGACGCGCTGGTGGCCTTGCAGCAGCGGCTGACCGAGAGCAACGTCGGCGACCCCGACCCGCCCGGCTGGGTCAACTTTCTCTACGGCACCCACCCGCCCGCGCTCGAGCGGATCGGAGCCGCGGTCGCCTACTCGGAGGGCGAGCGCCCGGACTGACGGACCGCTAGACCTAGGAGCGGATCGAGTCGACCGTGTCCTGGAGTCCGCGTTCCAGGTCTGAGGCCGGGGCCCAGCCGAGCTCGGTCCCGGCGAGGCTGGAGTCGATCGCGATCCGCTGGACCTCGCCCTCGCGAGCGGGGGCGAGCTCGGGCTCGAACGGCCGCCCGCAGATCCCGCCCAGGCGCTCGCCGAGGTCGAGCACGGTGGTCTCGACGCCGGTGCCGACGTTGAAGGTGCCGGTTGCGTCGCGGTCGGAGGCGGCGAGGAAGGCCGCGACGACGTCGTCGACGTACACGTAGTCGCGCGTCTGCGAGCCGTCGCCGAAGACCCGCGGCGTGCCGTCGCCGAGCAGGGCGCCGCTGAAGATCGCGACCACGCCCGCCTCGCCGTGGGGGTCCTGGCGCGGGCCGTAGACGTTGCCGAGCCGCAGCGCCACGGTCGCCAGCCCGTGCAGCCGCGCATACAGCGAGAGGTAGCCCTCGGCCGCCAGCTTCGACTGGCCGTAGGGGGCGTCCGGGCGGCACCGGGCGTCCTCGGCCAGCGGCAGGGCGCGGCCGGCACCCTCGCCGTAGATGGCGCCGCCGGTCGAGGCGAGCAGGAGCCTGCGCGCGCCGTGCCGGCGAGCCTGCTCAAGCAGGTTGATCGTGCCGCCGACGTTGACCGCGAGGTCGAATCCCGGGTCGGTGACCGAGCGGCGCACGTCGATCTGCGCGGCGAGGTGAAAGACGCTGTCGGGGCGGTGCGAGGCGAAGGCGGCGGCGACCGCCTCCGGATCGGAGACGTCAGCCTCGGCGAGGACCGCCCCCTGCTCGAGCGCCGCCGTCAGGTTTGAGCGCCTGCCGCTGGAGAGGTCGTCGACCACCAGCACCGCGTCGCCGCGGGCGACCAGGGCGTCGACCAAATTTGAGCCGATGAATCCCGCCCCACCGGTGACCAGAGCCCGCATGCCGCCAGTCTAGACTCGCGGCATGGCCGATCCGATCGCAGACCTGCGCCTCCGGATCGCCGAGGCGATCGAGTCGCTGGGCGCCGAGCCGGTGGCCGCGGCGCCCACGCTGGAGCGCCCGCCGCGACCCGAGATGGGCGACTACTCGACGAACGCGGCGATGCTGCTGGCGCCCGCGATGGGCTCGAAGCCGCGCGACGTGGCCGAGCGGCTGAGCGAGCCGCTCGCCGGGCTGCTGGGCACTGACGCCGCCCGGATCGAGGTCGCCGGCCCGGGCTTTCTCAACCTCCACCTCAGCGACCGCTGGCACCGTCAGGCGGTGCAGCGGCTGCTCGACCGCGACGGCAGCGAGCTCGCGGTCGCGCCGGACTCCGCGCAGCGCGTGCTGGTCGAGTTCGTCTCCGCCAACCCGACCGGCCCCCTGACCGTGGCAGGCGGCCGCGGCGCAGCCTTCGGGGACGCCCTCGCCAGGCTGCTGGAGGCGCGCGGTCACGAGGTCGGCCGCGAGTACCTGCTCAACGATGTCGGCGGCCAGGTCGATCGCTTCGCGGCCTCGATCGCGGCGCGGATGCGGGGAGAGGAGCCTCCGGACGATGGCTACAGCGGCGCCTACGTCGGCGAGCTGGCGGACGAGCTGGCCGCGGCGGGCGTCAGCCCAGACGACCTCGACTCACTGGCGCGACGCGGAACCGAGGCGATGCGAGAGCGGATCGCCGCCACCCTGGAGCGCTTCGGCGTTCGCTTCGACCTCTACTTCTCGGAGCGCAGCCTGCACGAGGCCGGCGCGATCGAGGCGGCCGTCGCCGAGCTGCGCGAGCGGGGCCACGTCTACGACAGCGAGGGGGCGGTGTGGCTGCGGACCACCGGCTTCGGCGACGACAAGGACCGCGTCCTCATCCGCGAGGGCGGGACCCCCACCTACTTCGCCGCCGACATCGCCTATCACCGCGACAAGCTCGGGCGTGGCTGGGAGCGGCTGATCGACCCGCTGGGGTCCGACCACCACGGCTACGTGCCACGGATGCGGGCGGCGCTGGCGGCGCTCGGCGCCGAGCCCGACGCCTACGAGGCGCCGATCATGCAGCTGGTGCAGGTCGTCGAGGGGGGCCAGCGCGCGCGGATGTCGAAGCGCAAGGGCCAGTTCGTGACTCTGGACGAGCTGCTCGACGACGTCGGCGCCGACGCGGTCCGGTTCTTCATGCTCCAGCGCAGCCACGACACCGCCCTCGACCTCGACCTCGACTTCGCCCGCAGCAAGTCCCAGGACAACCCCGTCTACTACGTGCAGTACGCCCACGCGCGGATCTGCAGCATCCTGCGCAAGGCCGTCGAGGAGGGTCACGCGGGCGACGGCGAGGGAGGGATCGACCGGGCGCGCCTGATCGCCGACGCGGCGGACGAGGCGGCGCTGGGGGCGGCGGCCGAGCCCTCCGAGCGGGCGCTGGTGCAGCGTCTGCTCGAGTTCTCCGACGACGTCGCGACGGCGGCCGAGCGGCGCGCCCCGCCCCGGCTGAGCGCGTACGCGACCACGACCCCGGCCGCCTTCCACGGCTTCTACCGCGACTGCCAGGTCGTCG
>JBKJZF010000332.1:0-4179 GCA_046715315.1 Solirubrobacterales bacterium
GCGTCGGCGCCGACCTCGCGCTGGTTGACGATGCACTTCTTGTGGCCGTGGAGGAACTCGATCGGGTCCTCGATCGTGAGGATGTGCTCCTCGCGCTCGGAGTTGATCATGTCCACCATCGAGGCCAGGGTCGTCGACTTGCCCGAGCCGGTCGGGCCCGTCACCAGGACGAAGCCGCGCGGCTTGCGGGTGAACTCCTCCAACACCGCCGGCAGCCCCAGCGACTCGAGGCTGAGGATCTCGCTGGGGACCAGGCGGAACGCCGCCGAGATCGACCCCCGCTGGAAGAAGACGTTGATGCGGAAGCGGGCGACGCCCGGGATGGCATAGGCGAAGTCGAACTGGAGGTTGTTCTCGAACTGCTTGCGCTGATGGTCGTTGAGCAGCGAGTACACGACCTCGCGCGTCTCCCCGGCGGTCAGCGGCGCGTAGCCGTCGAGCGGGACGATCCGGCCTCGCACTCGGACGGCGGGAGGAAAGCCCGGCGTCAGGTGCACGTCCGAGGCGCGAGCCTCGACCATCTGGGTCAGAACGGCTGCGAAATCGAAGCTCATCGCTTGTCCAATCGTCCGTTGGGCCCTGAGCCTTTAGCAACGCACGCCCAGGCACGGGCGGCGGCTCAGGTCGCGACCCGAGCCACCTCGGAGATCGAGGTGATGCCCTCGCGCACCTTCAACAGCCCCGCCTCGCGCAGGGTCTGCATGCCCTGCTCCCGCGCGACCCGCGCGATCTCATTCTCGGGTGCGTGCCCCACGGTCAGGTCCTTGATCTCCTCGCTCATCTTCATCACCGAGAACAGGCCGATGCGGCCGCGGTAGCCGCTCTGGCCGCAGCGCGCGCAGCCGACGGCCTCGTAGCAGTCGAGATCGCCGCCGATGCGGAAGCCGGCCTCGTCGAGCGCCGCCTGCGGGATGACGACGCGGCGCTTGCACTGCGGGCAGAGCGTGCGGGCGAGGCGTTGGGCGACGATGCAGTCCAGCGCCGAGGCGGTGAGGAAGCTCTCGATCCCCATCTTCGCCAGGCGCACGATCGTGCCCGGGGCGTCGTTGGTGTGCAGGGTCGTCAGCACCATGTGCCCGGTGAGCGCCGACTCGATCGCGATTCGCGCCGTCTCGGCGTCGCGGATCTCGCCGACCATGATCACGTCGGGGTCGGCGCGCAGCATCGAGCGCAGGCCGGTGGCGAAGTCGAGCCCGGCCTTGCGGTTGACGTTGATCTGGCTGATGCCGTCGATCTGGTACTCGATCGGGTCCTCGATCGTGATGATGTTGTGCTCGACCGCGTTGAGGTCGTTGAGCGCCGCGTACAGGGTCGTCGACTTGCCCGAGCCGGTCGGGCCGGTGACGAGGACGGCTCCGTATGCCTGGCGGAACGCCGCCTCGAAGCGCACCCGCCCCTCCCCGTCCATCCCGAGCTCGTCGAGGGAGCGCATCGCCTGCTCCTTGTCGAGGATGCGGATCGTCACTCCCTCGCCGCGCTGGGTCGGCAGGGTGACCACGCGCAGATCGACCCGGCGCCCCTCGACGTTGACGCTGACGCGCCCATCCTGGGGGACCCGCTTCTCGGCGATGTCGAGCTCGCTCATGATCTTCACGCGGGAGATCACCCCGGAGACCATCCGCCTGGGCACCCGCGCCGCCTCGTAGAGGATGCCGTCGACGCGGAAGCGGACGCGCATGTCGGTCTCGGAGGGCTCGAAGTGGATGTCCGAGGCGCCCTCGGTGGCGGCCTGGCCGAGGATCGAGTAGACGAGCTTGATCACCGGGGCGTCGTCGGCGGACTCGCGAAGCTCGGAGTCGTCGGGGAGCGTGCCGTCGTCCTCCTCGTCCTCGACCGCCTCGGAGACCGCGGTGTCGAGGGTGTTGAGGCGGCCGATCAGCGCCTCGATGTCCTCCGGCGCGGCGACCCCCAGCCTGCAGCCGAGGCCAGTGATCATCTGGATGTCGTCGACGGCGAGGACGTTGGCCGGGTCGGCGATCGCGATCACGAGCGTGCGCTCGTCGACGTAGCCGACGGGGACCGCCTTGTAGCGCCGGGCCGCCTCGACCGAGATCAGGTTGGCCGCCCCCATGTCGACGTGAAAGATGCTGAGGTCGACGTGATCGAGGCCGTAGCGCTCGGCAATCGCGCGTGAGAGCTGGTCGGAGTTGATCACCCCGTGCTCGAGCAGGAGGGACTCGGGCGAGCGGCCGGCAACCCGGGACTCGCCGACGATCTCGTCGACCCGTTCGCGGGGCGCATAGCCCAGCTCGACGATCAGGTCGGTGATGAACGCCGCCGGCCGGCCGCGCTGGATCGGCGCCTCGAGGCCCGGCCGGGAAGGCTCGGGGGGCTCGGGCGCGACGGCGCTCGCCGCGCCGGGCGCGGCGGGGACGGGGACTGGCTGCAGGTATTGCGGGCTGTTTTCCATCAGACTAGCTTTGGCGCGCCGCCGACCTCATCACTTCGACCGAAGGGGTTTGGCCGGTCCAGATCCGAAGCGAGGCGGCACCCTGGTGGACCAGGACCTCGAGCCCGTCGACGACGCTCGCTCCCCGTGCCGCCGCGGCGGCAAGAAGCTGCGTCGGGGCGGCTCCATAGACCAGATCCATCACAAGATGTCCTTCGTGGAAGCCATCGTCATCGAGCCGGAGCGCCTTTAGGTCCGTGCCTGGCTGGGAGGCGCCATCCAGACCGACGCTGGTCGTATTGAGGACGAGGTCGAAGCGCTCCAGCGGGAGGGTTCCCGCGCCCGGATCGGGGCCGACCACGGAGCCGCCGAGCTCGTCGGCGAGCCGCGCCGCCCGTTCGCTTGTGCGGTTCCACACGGATACCTCCGCCCCGGCCCCGCCGAGCGCCCAGATCGCAGCTCGGGCGGACCCCCCCGCCCCGAGAACCAGCGCCCGTCTTCCCTGCGGCGAGACCGGGAGAGCGTCGAGGATCCCGCTCGCGTCGGTGTTGAAGGCGGCGATTCGCCCGTCGGCGAAGCTCAGCGTGTTGGCGGCGCCGATCTCGCTTGCGGCCCGCGAGGCTGAGTCGGCGACGGCAAGCGCCGCGAGCTTGTGCGGCACGGTGATGTTGGCGCCGGCGAACCCCTCGCCCTCCATCCCGCGCACGCGGCCCTCGAAGGCGTCCGGCGCGACCTCGATCGCCTCGTAGCTCCACTCATCGTCGAGGCCCAAGTCGCGCAGGGCCGCCGTCTGCATCGCGGGCGAGCGCGAGTGCGCGACGGGCTGGCCGAGGACCGCTAGCCGAGGCATCTCAGCATTCGGTCGGGGAGGAGCCCTTCGCCTCGAGCGCGGCCTGGTATTCCGCCGTGTTCTGGGCGGCCTCCTCCTCGGAGTCGGTGAAGATGTGCTCCCCGCAGGTGCCGGGCTTGACCACGTAGTAGCGGTAGCCGACGTCCGCCGGGTTGGCAGCGGCCTCGATCGAGGCGAGCCCGGGGCTGCCGATCGGGCCCGGCGGCAGGCCGATGTTCGTGCGCGTGTTGTAGGGCGACTCGACCGCCAGCTCGGACTCGAGCAAGGGCTTGTCGAAGTTCTGCACCGCGAAGCGGATCGTGGCGTCGATTCCCAGCGGCATCCCCGCCTTGAGGCGGTTGTAGATGACCGCGGCGACGTCGTCTCGCTCCTCGGGGACCTGCACCTCGCGCTCGATCATCGAGGCGATCGTCAGCAGGTCGTAGACGGTCAGGTTCTTCGACTTCGCGTACGTCAGGTCAACCCCGGCGATGTTCTCCTCGAAGGCGTCGAGCTGGGCCTTGACGAGGTCGCCGACCTTGGCGTGCTTGAAGATCTCGTAGGTCGCCGGGAACAGGAACCCCTCCAGGCTCGGCGGGTTCTCGGCGCCGTACTTGCCCGGGTCGAAGCCCTTGAAGGACTTGGTCTCCTCCTCGTAGTTCCCGCGCAGGCCGGCGTCCTCGGCGACCGAGGCGACCTGGTTTCGGGCGTAGCCCTCGGGGATCGTCACCGAGACGGTCTTCAGCTCCTTCTGCGGCTTGGCCGGGGCGGGGTCGTCTCCGCCGAGGCGCTTCGCCGCGACGACCACCACGAAGGCGACGAACGCCAGCGCCGCCAGCCCGAGCAGCGCCCCGAGGCGGCGGCGGTTGACCCCCGCGCGCGGGGGCCTGGGCGGCGGCGGCTGGGCGGGCTGGGCCTCGGTGGGCTGTGGCGGCCGGGTTGGGGGCGGAGGGTCCTGCGC
>JBKJZF010000333.1:0-3756 GCA_046715315.1 Solirubrobacterales bacterium
GCAGCCCTTGCCGACGTCGCCGAAGCCGCAGATCACGGCGACCTTGCCGCCGATCATCACGTCGGTGGCGCGGTTGATGCCGTCGATCAGCGAGTGGCGGCAGCCGTAGAGGTTGTCGAACTTCGACTTCGTCACCGAGTCGTTGACGTTGATCGCGGGGAACAGCAGCTCGCCGGTCTCCGCCATCTGCGCCAGGCGCAGCACGCCCGTGGTCGTCTCCTCGGTGACGCCTTTGATCCCGGCGGCGAGCCGGGTCCAGCGCTCGGGGTCCTCGGACAGCGAGCGGGCCAGCGTCTCGAGCACCACGCGGAACTCCTCCGAGTCGGCCGAGGAGGGATCGGGAACGGCCCCTGCTCGCTCGAACTCGACGCCCTTGTGGACCAGCATTGTCGCGTCGCCGCCGTCGTCGAGGATCATGTTCGGCCCCTCGCCGTCGGGCCAGCTCAGCGCCCGCTCGGTGCACCACCAGTACTCCTCCAGGGTCTCGCCCTTCCAGGCGAACACGGGGATGCCGGCGGCGGCGATCGCGGCGGCCGCGTGATCCTGAGTCGAGAAGATGTTGCAGGAGGCCCAGCGAACCTCGGCCCCGAGGGCGATCAGCGTCTCGATCAGCACAGCCGTCTGTACCGTCATGTGCAGCGAGCCGGTGATCCGAGCGCCCTTCAGGGGCTGGGCGGAGTCGTACTCGGCGCGGGTGCGCATCAGGCCGGGCATCTCGTGCTCGGCCAGGGTGATCTCCTTGCGCCCGAAGTCCGCGAGGCCGATGTCGGCCACCTTGTGGTCCTGGGCGACGGGGGTGGTTGCGGTGCTCATCGTCCTCCTGGTGGGTACGCGTCTCGTCCGCGGCCACGACCGAATAGCCTGGCCGCCGATGAGAGCCATGGTAATGGCGGCGGGGCTCGGCACCCGGTTGCGGCCTCTCACCTACGAGGTGCCGAAGCCGATGGTTCCGGTGGCCAACCGGCCCGTGATCGAGCACCTGCTGCGCCTGCTGCGCGAGCACGACCTAGGCCAGGTGATCGCCAACCTGCACTGGTTCCCCGAGACGATCCAGGGGCCGCTCGGCGACGGCTCACAGCTGGGCGTCGAGCTCAGCTATCACCACGAGGAGAAGCTGACCGGCACCGCCGGCGGTGTACGGGCGGTGCGGGAGTTCCTCACCGATGGCGGTGAGGACTTCGTCGTCATGGCCGGCGACGCGCTCACCGACATCGACCTGACGGCGCTGCGCGAGGCTCACCGGGCCAACGGCGGGATCGCGACGCTGGCCGTCAAGCGGGTGCCGAACGTGAGCGAGTACGGGGTGGTGATCACCGGCTCCGACGGGCGCGTCCAGGGCTTCCAGGAGAAGCCGGACCCCGCCGAGGCGCTCTCCGACCTGGCGAGCTGCATGATCTACGCGCTCAGCCCCGAGATCTTCGGCCACATCGGAGATGCGGAGGTCGTCGACTTCGCCAACGATGTCTTCCCGGCGCTGCTCGACCGCGACCTGCCCTTCCACGCGCATGTGACCGGCGACTACTGGAACGACGTCGGCTCGGTCGCCGAGTACCTGCAGGGCAACCTCGACGTGGTTTCCGGCGACGTCCGCGTCGACCCCTCAGGGGAGGTGGTCGAGGCCGAGGCCGACCCCGACTCTCCGGGCTCCGGAGGCCTCGACGAGCCCTGGGCGGGGCTGCCCGCCGGGACCGAGGTCAACGGTCGGGTACTGGTCGGGCCGGGCGCGGAGGTCGGGGATGGGGTGCGCCTTGATGGCCCGGTGGTGATCGGCAACGGCGCCCGGATCGGGGCCGGCGCGCAGATCAAGGAATCGGTCCTGCTGCCCGGCGCCGACGTGCCCGCCGACGCGATGGTGGTCGGCGGGATCGCGGGAAGGCGCGGGCGGCTGACCGCCGGATGAGCGCGCCGCCCGCGGTCCGGGTCGAGCTTCTGTGGTGGAGCGGTTGCCCGTCGGCCGACGGGGCGATCGAGCTGGTGCGGGAGGAGATGGGCGCCGCCGGGATCGACCCTGAGCGCCTCGAGGTCCGCGAGCTGACGACCGAGGCGCAGGCGCTGGATGAGTCCTTCCCCGGGTCGCCGACGATCCGGGTCGATGGGGTTGACCTCCAGCCGCCCGGCGAGGAGCCGGTCGGGCTAACCTGCCGCGTCTACCGGCGCCGCGATGGCCGCGTCTCGCCGCTGCCCGACCGCGGCGACGTCCGCGAAGCGCTCGAGCGCGCCCTGGAAGGAAGACCTCGATGACCGAAGCCGCAAGCCTCGAGATCGGCGCCCCGGCGCCGCCGCTGGAGCTGCCGGACACCTCCGGCGAGCTGACCACGCTGCCGCTTGTTGGCGAGGCGCCGGCGACGGTGGTGGTCTGGACCTGCAACCACTGCCCCTACGCGCTCGCCTGGCACGGCCGGCTGCTCGACGTCGCCCGCGACTACGCCGATCCGGGCGTGCGCTTTTACGCGATCAACTCCAACGACTCCGAGCGCTATCCGCACGACTCGCTCGAGGCGATGCGCGAGCGGGTCGCCGCCGAGGACTGGCCGCACCCCTACCTCCACGACGCGAGCCAGGCCGCCGCCCTGGCCTGGGGCCCGCAGACGACCCCCGACATCTTCGTCCTCGACTCGGACCTGCGGCTTCGCTACCGCGGTGCCCCGGACGCCGATTACGACGATCCCTCGCAGGGCGCCGCCTGGCTGCGTTCGGCCCTCGACGCCATCCTCGCGGGCCAGGCGCCCGACCCGCCGGAGACGGAACCGGTCGGCTGCTCGATCAAGTGGAAAACCGCGCTTTGACCCTTCGCAGGCGCTTGGTAACCGTTCCCGCCTCCTCGGCGAATCTCGGGTCGGGGTTCGACGTGCTCGCCGCCGCGATCTCGATCGGCCTCGAGCTGGAGGTGGCGGAGGCCGGCGAGTTCTCGGTCGACGTCGGCGGCGACCCGCTGCCGACCGACCGCAGCAACCTCTGCGTGCGGGCGTTCGAGCGCCTCCATCCCGCCGACGGCCTGCGCTTCGAGATCCGCTCCGAGATCCCGATCGCGCGCGGCCTGGGGTCGAGCGCGGCGGCGATCGTCGCCGGGCTGCTGGCGGCCGACCACCTCTACGAGCTGGCGATCGAGCCGCTCGAGGTCTACCGCCACGCGGTCGAGCTGGAGGGACATCCCGACAACGTCGCCGCGGCGCTGTGGGGCGGGATCGCGCTCTGCCCGCGCCCCGAGGAAGGCGCGCTGCCGGCGCCGCTGCGCCTGGAGCCGCCGGAGGGGGTCGAGCCGATCCTGGTGATTCCGGCCGACGAGGTGGCGACCACCGACGCCCGCGCGGCGCTGCCGTCCGAGGGCTCGCTCGACGACGCGGTCGCCAACGTAGCCGCCGCATCCCAGCTCGTGCTCGGGATCGAGCGCTCCGACCTGGGGCTGATCGCGCGCGGGCTCGCCGACCGCCTGCACCAGCCACACCGCGCCGGCCTGTATCCGAACTCGATCGAGCTGATCGCCGATGCCCGCGAGCTGGGCGCGATCGGAGCCTCGATCTCCGGCGCCGGGCCGACGGTGATGGTCTGGTGTTTTTGGCAGGACACCGGCCACGTCGCCGACGCGCTGGCGCAGCGGGTCGAGGGCTGGGCGGAGATCAGGCGCGCTCCCTTCTCGCCGACGGGCGCCGACGTCCCCGAGCTCTAAGAGACCCCGTCCCTAGCCCGGGCCCACGCCGCTAGGGCATCAGCCCGCCTTGCTTGAGGATCGAGACCGAGTCCGAGTAGACGTCCTTG
>JBKJZF010000334.1:0-8104 GCA_046715315.1 Solirubrobacterales bacterium
ACTGGTGGTCGTCGGTGCCGGGAGGCGCCTCCTCGACCTCGGGCTCGGCGTGGAACGCCCACCAGACGAGGTACAGCAGCAGGGCGACCGGGATCTTCAGGATCACCGCAAGGAAGATGATCGGGAAAACGTCCTCCACCGCGCCCCGCAGTCTAACCCGTCAGCCCGCGGGCCCAGTCGAGCAGAGACTCGACGTGAGCGTCCTCGAGCCCGCGGTCGGACTCGCAGGGGACGAGCAGGGTGGGGCCGCTCCGCCGCTCCGCCCAGGCGTGGCAGCTCTCGTCGAGGCAGTCGTCGACCCAGGCCACCGGCCGGTCGCCCGCATACTCGTCGATCGCCTTCAGCTTCCAGTGGGCGGTGCCGAAGCGGGCCCGGCCGCCGAAGGTCAGCGCCGGCAGCTCCTCGGGCAGTCCGAGGATCGTCGGCAGCACGTCGTTGGCTCGCTCCTCCCAGCCGGTGGCCCAGATCAGCTCGTAGGCCTCGCCCAGCCGCTGCACGCGCCCCGCGGCCTCGTCGGGGATGCAGTGGGCGACGCCGTCGATCAGGTGGAAGCGGCCGGGGGCCTCGTCGAAGTTCCCCTCGAACCCGAACAGGCTGATCGTGCCGTCGACGTCGAGGGCGAGAATCGGGCGATGATCAGGCATGGCGTCAGCCTAGCGAGCGCATCCCGCTACCATCCGCCGTCGTGCCGAGCACCAACCAATTGGTCAGAAAGGGGCGAAAGCCCCAGAAGAAGAAGGTGACGACCCCCGGGCTGAAGTCCGGCCAGGGTCGCAAGCAGCGCGTCTCCGCGCCCCAGCGCCGAGGCGTCTGCACCCGCGTCGCGACCGTGACCCCGAAGAAGCCGAACTCGGCGCTTCGCAAGATCGCTCGCGTGCGCCTCACCAACGGGATGGAGGTAACGAGCTACATCCCCGGCGAGGGCCACAACCTTCAGGAGCACTCGGTGGTGCTGGTGCGCGGCGGTCGAGTCAAGGACCTCCCGGGCGTCCGCTACAAGGTCATCCGGGGCACGCTCGACGCCGCCGGCGTCTCCTCGCGAAAGCAGGGGCGTTCGCTGTACGGGGTCAAGCGCTAGGCATGCCCCGCCGCGCCCGCGCAGCCATCCGTCCGGTCGAGCCGGACTCCCGCTATCGCAGCCGCCTCGTCCAGCAGGTGGTCAACAAGGTGATGGTGGGCGGCAAGAAGTCGCTCGCCGAGCAGATCACCTACGACGCCTTGGCGATCGTCGGCGAGCGCAGCGGCCGTCCCCCGGTCGAGGTGCTCGACGAGGCGATCAAGGACTTGACCCCCTCGCTTGAGGTTCGCTCACGCCGGGTCGGCGGCGCCACGTACCAGGTGCCGGTCGAAGTGCCGGCGCGGCGCGCCCGCACCCTGGCGGTGCGCTGGCTGGTGCACTTCGCGCGGGACCGCCGCGAGAAGTCGATGTCCCAGCGACTCGCGAACGAGATGCTCGACGCGACTCAACAGCAGGGCAACGCCTGGAAGCGGAAGGATGACATCTACCGCATGGCCCAGGCGAACAAGGCCTTCGCGCACTACCGCTGGTAGACGCCCCGATTCGGCGTAGGGTCCTGCTGGCTCGACGACGCCGACTTTGCCGCCTGCACCTCGCCGCTGGAGTTCAACGGCCTCAGCCGCGGCAAGCACAAGTTCCAGGTGCGGGCGATCGACGACAACGGTGACCCGGACCCGACGCCCGCGAAGGCCAACTGGAAGATCAAGTAGCGCTAGCGCTGCTGGCGCGCGCGGGCCGGCCGCTTCTCGGGGGCCTTGTCCCGGACGCCGGCGTTGGAGCGTCGCCGCTCGCGGCCACCCGGCCGCAGCTCCGAGAGCTGATCCGGGGTCAGGGTTGCCAGCGCGGCGCCGGTTATCGCCAGGCCCAGGGCTCCGATCAGCTGTAGCCAGAAGCCCGGCTGGGGCACGGCCTCGGCCTCGAAGAAGGACTGGCGCGCGTCGTCGAGGGTGCCGACGTTGCCGGCGTCCGGGAGGTCGAGGAGCAGGAAGATCAGAAGCGCGATCACGCCGCAGGCGGCGACGGCGGTCGCGGCGGGCTTGGAGCCGTTGACGATCGCCACGACCAGGGCCGCGATCGCGAAGGCCCCGAGCACGATCTGGGCGTAGCTGTGGCGGTCTCCGGCCGACTGCGACGACAGCGCATCTCCTCCGGGCGGGGTGAACTCGAACGTCGTCATCAGCTCGGAGGCGATCAAGAGCCCGGCGGCGACCACGCATGCGATCGGCAGCAGGCGCTCGATCCGGCGCCCCGTGGGCGCTGGGGCGTCGCTCATGAGCTCGCCTCGGGCACGCCGGGGGCGCCGAGCCTGGCGGCGCGCTCCCGCGAGCGCTCGCGGGCCGTCTGCGGCCGCGCCCGGCGGCCTGAGGCCGGGGACAGTGCGCGTGCGAGCAGGGGCCCGCATATCGCGATCACGAAGCCGCAGAGGATCTCAACCCAGAACGCGCCCAGCAGGCGGGCCTCCGCGCCCTCGAACTCGATCGCGGTCGAGCCCTCGTCGAGGCCCTTCGGCAGGTCGATCGCCAGGCTGATCACGATCACCCCCGCGCCGAGAAAGACCAGGACCCGTGCCAGCCGCCAGCGGCCGAGCATGGCGAGGGCGACGATCACCACCGTGGCGACCGCGGCCGCCAACGGCAGGAAGGCGTGGGCGATCGCGCGGACCTCTCTGTAGTCGGTGAACTGGGAGACGGCGAGCAGGATCGCGGCGGCGACGGCGAGGCCGGCCACGGCCCGGGCGGGGGTGACCTCACGCTCGGCGACCGCGAGGCCGGCCACGAGGGGGTGCGGGCGCTCGCGCGGGGGCTTCGCGGACCCCTCGCGGCGCTCGTCAACCGGCTTGGCAGAGCGCCTTTTCAGCTTCATCGGACCCCCGGGAACGGGGCAGGCCCTCTGCTATAGTCACGCGTCGCTCGCGCCTGAGCAAATGTTTCGGCGCGCGCGGATTTCTTTTCCATGGAGAGCCGCACCATATAGGCGAGTTCGGGCTGGTTCAGCGGTAGCGCTCGGGCCCGTTTCGGGCCTTTTTCATGGGCGGAGGACCGGGCACAGCCTTCCTCCTCTCCTCCCACGAACGGCGCGCGGCGCCGGATCACACCCGGAAACGTCTGACAACACTATGGACAAATGGCACGCAGCTTCCCCCTAGAGAAGACACGGAACATCGGGATCATGGCGCACATCGACGCCGGTAAGACGACGACGACCGAGCGCATCCTCTACTACACGGGCCGCACGCACAAGATGGGCGAGGTCCACGAGGGCGCTGCCGTGATGGACTGGATGGAGCAGGAGCAGGAGCGGGGGATCACGATCACCTCCGCGGCGACGGCGTGCGAGTGGAAGGACCACCGCGTCAACATCATCGACACGCCGGGCCACGTCGACTTCACCGTCGAGGTCGAGCGCTCGCTGCGCGTGCTCGATGGCGCGATCGCCGTCTTCGACTCGGTCGCCGGCGTCGAGCCGCAGTCCGAGACCGTCTGGCGCCAGGCCGACAAGTACCAGGTGCCGCGGATCGCGTTCATCAACAAGATGGACCGCGTCGGCGCCGACTTCCACAACTCCGTGCAGAGCATGCGCGAGCGCCTCGGCGCCCACCCGCTGCCGATCCAGCTGCCGATCGGCAGCGAGGACGCCTTCGTGGGCGTCGTCGACCTGATCGAGGACAAGGCCCTGGTGTGGACGGACGAGCTGGGAACCGACTTCTCCTACACGGACGTCCCCGCCGAGCTCGCCGACGCCGCCCATCAGGCGCGCACCCACCTGATCGAGGCCTGCGCCGACTACGACGACGAGCTGATGGAGCTGTACCTCGACGAGCAGGAGATCCCGCACGAGCGGATCGCCAAGTCGCTGCACCGGGCGACGCTCGACCTCAAGGTGACGCCGGTGCTGTGCGGCTCCGCCTTCAAGAACAAGGGCGTGCAGCCGCTGCTCGACGCGATCGTCGAGCTGCTGCCCTCTCCGCTCGAGGTGCCGCCGGTCACGGGCCTCGCGATCGACAAGAAGGGCGCCGACGCCCTCGATGTCGAGAACGCGGAGAGCGTCGCGCGGCCCGCCGACGAGGACATTCCCTTCGCCGCCCTCGCCTTCAAGGTGATGGCCGACCCCTACGTCGGCAAGCTGACCTACTTCCGCGTCTATTCCGGCAAGGTCGCCGCCGGCGGCCGAGTGCTGAACGCATCCACCGGGCGCACCGAGCGCATCGGCCGGCTGCTGATGATGCACGCCAACCACCGCGAGGAGATCGAGGAGGCTTACGCGGGCGACATCTGCGCCGGCGTCGGGCTCAAGCAGACGACCACCGGCGACACCCTGTGCGCGCCCGACGCCCCGGTCCTGCTGGAGACGATCGAGTTCCCGGAGCCGGTGATCGCGGTCGCGATCGAGCCCAAGACCAAGGTCGACCAGGAGAAGCTCTCAGCCTCGCTGGCCCGCCTCGCCGAGGAGGACCCGACCTTCCAGGTCCAGACCGACGACGAGACGGGACAGACCCTGATCCACGGGATGGGCGAGCTTCACCTCGAGATCATCGTCGACCGGCTCCTGCGCGAGTTCAGCGTCGACGCCAACGTCGGCCGCCCCCAGGTCGCCTACCGCGAGACGATCAAGGACGCCGCGAACAAGGTCGTCGGCCGCTTCGTGCGGCAGACCGGCGGCCGCGGCCAGTTCGGCCACGTCGTGATCAATGTCGAGCCCGCTCCCGGGGAGGGCTTCGACTTCGTCAACAAGATCAAGGGCGGAGCGATCCCCACCGAGTTCATCCCCGCGGTCGAACAGGGGATCGAGGAGGCGCTGGGCAGCGGCGTCAAGGCCGGCTATCCGGTGGTCGACGTCCGGGTCGAGCTGATCGACGGCTCCTACCACGACGTCGACTCCTCGGAGATGGCCTTCAAGATCGCGGGCTCGATGGCCGTGCAGGAGGCCGCGCGACGCGCCAAGCCGATCCTGCTGGAGCCGGTGATGGCGGTCGAGGTGGTGACCCCCGAAGACTTCCTCGGGGAGGTCATCGGCGACCTCTCCCGCCGGCGCGGCAAGGTCCAGGGCCAGGAGCAGCGATCGAGCGCGCTCGTGGTCCAGGCCTTCGTCCCGTTGGGCGAGATGTTCGGCTACGCCACCGATCTGCGATCCTCGACGCAGGGGCGCGCGAGCTTCACAATGCAGTTCGAGCGCTACAAGGAGGTTCCGCAGAACATCGCGGAGCAGATCGTCGAGCAGGGTGCCGCCGAACCGGTCGGGGCAGGCGCCTGAGCCCGGATTGCCTATATTTCCGGGGTTCGCCCGGGGCGGCGGAGTTGACCGCGCCCGCAGGGCCACTCACGAGAGCAAGACGTAGAGAAATCTAGAACCAGATTCAGACGGAAGAAAAAGGAGCAAGATGTCCAAGGAGAAGTTCGAGCGCGATAAGCCGCACGTCAACGTCGGCACGATCGGTCATATCGATCACGGCAAGACGACGCTGACAGCGGCGATCACGAAGGTCCTTTCCGAGAAGGGCGGCGCCGAGGAGAAGAGCTTCGAGGAGATCAACAACGCTCCCGAGGAGAAGGAACGCGGGATCACGATCGCGACCTCGCACGTCGAATACCAGACCGACAACCGCCATTACGCGCACGTCGACTGTCCGGGCCACGCCGACTACGTGAAGAACATGATCACGGGCGCGGCGCAGATGGACGGCGCGATCCTGGTGGTCTCGGCCGCCGATGGCCCGATGCCGCAGACGCGCGAGCACATCCTCCTGGCCCGCCAGGTGAACGTTCCCTACGTGGTCGTCTTCCTGAACAAGGTGGACATGGTCGACGACGAGGAGATCGTCGAGCTCGTCGAGGAGGAGGTCAAGGACCTGCTCAACGAGTACGACTTCCCCGGCGACGAGACCCCGATCATCAAGGGCTCGGCGCTGAAGGCGCTCGAGGGCGACGAGGACGCGAAGGCAGCGATCCTCGAGCTCGCCGAGACGCTCGACAGCTACATCCCGGAGCCCGTGCGCGACCTCGACAAGCCGTTCCTGATGCCGGTCGAGGACATCTTCTCGATCACCGGCCGCGGCACCGTCGCCACCGGGCGCATCGAGCAGGGCATCGTCAACACCGGCGACGAGATCGAGATCGTCGGCATCACCGACACCACGAAGACGGTCGTCACCGGCGTCGAGATGTTCAACAAGAGCCTCGACCAGGGACAGGCCGGCGACAACGCCGGCTGCCTGCTGCGTGGCACCAAGCGCGAGGAGATCGAGCGCGGCCAGGTTCTGGCCAAGCCCGGCTCGATCACCCCGCACACCAAGTTCAAGTCCGAGGTCTACTGCCTGAAGAAGGAAGAGGGCGGTCGCCACACGCCGTTCTTCTCCGGCTACCGGCCTCAGTTCTACTTCCGCACCACCGATGTCACCGGCGTCTCCAACCTGCCCTCCGGCACGGAGATGGTGATGCCGGGAGACAACGTCGAGATGGAGATCGAGCTGATCAACCCGATCGCCATGGACAAGGGCCTCCGGTTCGCGATCCGCGAGGGCGGTCGCACCGTCGGCTCGGGGGTCGTCAGCGAAGTCATCGAGTAAGCGGCCCACGGGGCCGGTCCCGCCGGGGCCGGCCCTTCTTTCAGAAGGTTTCCGATACGACCAGGGGCGCGACCCCAGCCATGGGGCCGGCGCCCCGACTGCGCTCAGAGAACGAAGAAGAGAAGAGACGAAATTGGCCTCATTGGCCGCCACCCGAATCAGAATCCGCCTGAAGGCGTACGACCACGACGCGATCGATCGCGCCGCGCGCGAGATCGTCGAGACGGCGCAGCGCACCGGCGCGACCGTGTCCGGCCCCGTTCCCCTGCCCACGGAGAAGAACGTCTACTGCGTGATTCGCTCTCCCTTCAAGGACAAGGACTCGCGCGAGCACTTCGAGATCCGCACGCACAAGCGGCTGATCGACATCCTCCAGCCGACCCCGAAGACGATCGACTCGCTGCAGCGCCTGGACGCGCTGCCGGCCGGCGTCGACATCGAGATCCGCACCTGAGACCGGGCCTCGCATGGCGGCGATCATCGGCAAGAAGGTGGGCATGACCCAGGTCTTCCTCCAGGACGGCACCCGCGTGCCCGTCACCGTGATCGAGGCCGGCCCCTGCACGGTCACCGCGTTGCGCGTCGAGGACCGCGACGGCTACGAGGCCCTGCAGCTGAGCTTCGACGCGGTCGCCGAGCGCAAGCTGACCAAGGCCGAGCTCGGCCACCTGAAGAAGGCGGGCGCCCCGCCCTCGCGGACGCTGGTGGAGTTTCGCGACGAGGCCGGCGAGCGCCAGGTCGGCGACCAGGTGACCGTCACCGAGTTCGAGCCGGGCCAGCGGGTCAAGGTCTCGGGGACCGGCATCGGCAAGGGCTTCCAGGGCACGATCCGCCGCCACAACTTCAGCCGCGGCCCCGTCAGCCACGGCTCGCACAACGTCCGCGCTCCCGGGTCGGTCGGCGCCAGCGCCGATCCCGCCCGCGTCTGGCCGGGCATGAAGATGCCCGGGCGGATGGGAGGCACGCGCGTCACCCAGCGGCGGCTCGAGGTGGTCGAGATCGACGCCGAGCGCAACCTGCTGTTGGTCCGCGGCGCCGTGCCGGGCCCGAAGGGCGGCACCGTGGAGGTGCGCAGCGATGGCTAGCGCAGCGGCCACCAAGGCCCCGGTCCTCGGCAAGCAGTCGAAGGCCGACCTGCCCGCGACCGTCTTCGGCGAGGACTTCCACGAGTCCCTGATCCACGAGACGGCGCGCGCCGACCAGAACGCCCGCCGCCGGGGAACCGCCTCGACGCTCGGCCGCGGCGAGGTGGCGATGACGACCGCCAAGGCCTGGCGGCAGAAGGGAACCGGGCGCGCTCGCGCCGGCGCGCTCAGCGTGCCGCACCGTCGTGGCGGTGGCGTCGCCTTCGGCCCGAAGCCCCGCAGCCACACGGTCAAGGTCAACCGCAAGGCCCGCCGCCGGGCGCTGCGTTCGGCCCTCTCGGTCCACGCCACCCGCGGCTCGATCGCGGTCCTCGACGCGGCGGCCTACGCCGAGCCCGCGACCAAGGCGGCGGCCGCGGCGCTTGCGAAGTGGGGAGC
>JBKJZF010000335.1:0-8928 GCA_046715315.1 Solirubrobacterales bacterium
GACCAGGCGCTGGGCATCGTGGTGGTGTTCTCATTCGTCCTCGCCTCCAGCCTGGCGGTCCTGTACGCGATCAAGAAGACGTACGGTCTGCGGGTCACCTCCGATGAGGAAGACGCCGGCCTGGACATCTCCGAGCACGGGATGTACGGATACCCGGAGCAGTTCATTCCGAACGAGGAGTACCCCGGCGGCGGCGCCGGGTGGGGGCCGGCACCAGCCATGCCCCCGCATGCAGCCGCGCTCACGCAGATGACCGCGGAAAGCCAGCCACCGATCGCCGGCGACAGCCCGTCGCAGGCCTAGGAAGGGGGTGATTGCGTTGAAGAAGATCGAGGCATACATTCGTCATGAGGCGTTTGAACCGATTCGGGCCGAGCTGTTGGACAAGGGATTTCCCTCCCTGTCGATCGGCGAGGTGAAGGGATCGGGACGCCAAAAGGGCGTGGTCGAGCACTACCGAGGCTCGACCCTGACAGTCAACGTGCGACCGAAGCTGAAGCTGGAGGTCGTGGTCGAGGACAAGGACAAGTCCCTGGTGGTCGAGACCATCCTCAAGCACGCGAGGACGGGCGACGTCGGCGACGGGAAGATCTTCGTGATCCCCGTCGAGGAGGCGATCCGGATCCGCACGGGCGAGAAGGGCGAGTTGGTCCTCCAGGCCCACACCGAAGAGGAGATCCCGGCCGAGGCCTAGCTCGCGGGAGGGCCCCGGCCGTCGTCAGGCGCGGCTGGGGCCCTGAGCTATCCGTCGGGGCGTCCCAGCAGGCGCTCGTACCACGCGGCCAACGAGGCGTAGTCGGCCACGGCGACCCCAGCGAAGAAACCACTAACGGTCATCACCGCATAGTGCTTCATATGGAGGTTGAAAGCTTCGCGCTCGCCCCCGCGGCGGGAGGGCTGCTTTGCATGGGAAGCGCATACGGAGCGCGTAAAGGGGGGTGGGTCGCAAAACGCGCCGCATAGGCTCGAACGGCCACCCACCCCCTTCGAGGTGCCTGTGGGCTTCGGACGCCTGGCGATTCAGGTCCGCAGGCGGGATTGCGATCTTGACGACCGACCAATCGCCGTCCGGCTCCTGGCGTGGAAGCCACTGGTGTGTCTCGCGGTCTGGATCTTCAGCCGCACGACGGGTGCACGCCTGCTGAGCTTCCGAGTGGGTCACGACGCGAGCGTACCGCCGATTGGTGGTGCCGGGCTGTTTTGGACGAGCCCCCGAAGCTGCACCGTTAGCGATGCTGCGCGGACGATGTCTCAGGAGAACGTCGACTTCGTTACCAACCTCTACGCGGGGGCGACGGAGATGAACAAAGAGGAGCTGCTGGCCGCGCTGCCAGAGCTGATCCGGGCCGGATGCGATCCGGAGGTCGAATGGATCGAGGACCCGCGTCGCGCCGACGGCCGTACCTACCACGGGCACGACGGGGTGCTCGAGTCCTTCCAGCGGTGGCTCGACGGGTTCGACGAGTGTGGCGTCGAGGTGGAGGAGATCCGAGACTGCGGCGCGACTTTCTTCGCTACCGCGAGTTCTACGACGAGGCGATGGCCCTGGAGGCCGCCGGGCTGGACCCCTAGCCCGAGATCAGCTAATCCTCGATCGGCGGCGGCGGCTCGGATCCGTGCAGGCGCATGCCGGCCTCGATCCGCTCGATCACGACCTCCAGCACCCGGACCCGGGCGTGGCGCTTCGACTCCCCCTCGATCAGGTCCCAGGGCGCCTGGGGCTGGTCGGTGCGGGCGATCATGTCCTCGACCGCCTCGACATACTCGCCGCGCTTCTCGCGGTTGCGCCAGTCCTCGTCGGTCAGCTTCCAGCTCTTCAACGGATCCTTCTCCCGGCGCTTGAACCGCTTCAGCTGCTCCTCAGCGGAGATGTGCATCCAGAACTTGATCAGGATCGTCCCCTCCTCCGCCAGCATCCGCTCGAAGCCGGCGATCTCCTCGTAGGCACGCAGCCACTCGTCGCGCGACGCGAATCCCTCGACCCGCTCGACCAGAGCGCGGCCGTACCAGGTGCGGTCGAAGACGGCCATTCCTCCCCAGCCCGGGAGGACCGGCCAGAAGCGCCAGAGGAAGTGGTGGCGCTTCTCGTCGGGCGTCGGCGCCGCGAACTGCACCACCCGCACGTGACGGGGGTCCATCGGCGCCACCAGGCGCTTGATCGCGCCACCCTTGCCCGAGGCGTCCCAGCCCTCGAACATCACGCACACCGGCGGGCCGATCGTCTTCGCGCCGATCTGCCCGCCCAGGGTCAGGCGCAGCTGGGTAAGGCGGGTCCAGGCGCGCTCCAGCCTGTGCTCTTCCTCCTTGCGGCTGAGCGACTTGGTCAGATCGAGCTCGTCCAGGCGACCCATGCTGGCGGCGATCCTCTCACCTGGGAGGGGACCGGCGCTCAAAACGGCGAGTTCGAACCCGAGAAGCCGTTGGCCTCGAATTGGAACAACAGCACCGAGCCAATGATGATCGCGATGCCGATCGCGACCGCCAGCGGCAGCTTCGCGGCCTGTCCCCAGGCGGCCACCAAAAAGCCCGCACCCATCAGCGCCAGATAGGGCGCGAGGTCCGAAACGGTCTCCAGGGCCGCGAGCGGCGGGGCCAGTGCGCTGACCAGGGCGATCACGCCCTCATTATCATCGGCCGGGATGTCGGGTTCGATGGATTCCGTCGCGAGCGTCCGCAGCGCCCTCGCCGAGGTCGGCTATCTGGCCGACGAGTCGGCGGCGCTGGTCGCCTACCTGGCCCAGCACCTGGGAAAGCCGGTGCTGGTCGAGGGCCCGGCCGGGGTCGGCAAGACCGAGCTCGCCAAGGCGCTCTCGCGCGCCACCGAGCGCGAGCTGATCCGCCTGCAGTGCTACGAGGGCCTGGACGAGGCGAAGGCGCTGTATGAGTGGAACTACCGCCGCCAGCTGTTGCGGATCCAGGCCTCGGCGGATGAGACCAGCGACGCCTTCGACGAGATCTTCTCCGAGGACTTCCTGCTGACCAGGCCGCTGCTGCAGGCGATCGCCTCACCCGATCCGGTGGTGCTGCTGATCGACGAGATCGACAAGACCGACCAGGAGTTCGAGGCGATGCTGTTGGAGGTCCTCTCCGATTTCCAGATCTCGATCCCCGAGCTCGGCCGGATCGAGGCGCGCACCCATCCGATCGTCGTTCTCACCTCGAACAACTCGCGCGAGCTGACCGAGGCGCTGAAGCGGCGCTGCCTCTACCTCTGGCTCGACTACCCCGACGCCGAGCGCGAGATGGCGATCGTCCACCTGCACGCCCCCGAGCTCGACGAGAAGCTGACCCGGCGCCTGGTCGAGGTGGTGCAGATGGTTCGCTCGCTCGACCTGAAGAAGCCGCCGTCGATCGCCGAGTCGATCGACTGGGCCCGGGCCCTGCTGCTGCTCGGGGCCGACGACATCGACCGCTCGGTCTTCGAGCAGACGATGAGCATCATCATCAAGCACCGAACCGACGTCGACCTCGTCGCCGAGCGCGTCGGCGTGAAGCTCTCCGGGGAGGGCAAGCTCGACATTGGCGCGGCCCGAACCACCTAGCGCGCAACAGCTGCCCGGAGGCCTCTCGTCCCGGGTGGTCGCCTTCTGCGAGGACCTTCGCGGCGAGGGGCTGGCGATCGGCACCTCCGAGCTGCTCGACGCCTTCGAGGCCCTCTCCTCGGTGCCCTGGACCGACCCCACCGACTTCCGCGAGGCGCTCGCCGCGACCGTCGCCAAGTCCCCGGAGGACCGGGGGGTCTTCGAGCTGCTGTTCGACCGCTTCTTCTTCCGCGCCGCCGAGGCCGAGGCGCTGGCCCAGGGGCTGCGCGAGTCCGACCGCGACTCCAGCGGCGAACGCCTCGACCTCGACCAGCTGCGCGAGGCGATCCGCCAGGCGATCAGCGCCGGGAACGACGGCGAGATGCGCGACGTCGCCCGCCTCGCGATCGCCGCCTTCGGCCGCCAGGGCGAAGGGTCGGGGGTCGTCGGGGTCGACGTGCAGAGGATCCGCCGCACCCTCGGCCTGCAGACCCGGACCCGTCCCGAGGCCGACTCCGAGGAGCCGGCGCTCGATCGTGAGGCGATCAACCGCTTCGAGAAGCACCTGCGGCGCGAGCTCGAGCGGGCGCTGGTCGAGCGCACGCAGAAGCTGCCGCCGGCACGCCCCCTAGCCGAGCTCGACCGGGCGCTGCCCACCAGCCCCGCCCAGGACCTGGCCGCGGTCCACCGCGCCGTCACCCAGCTCAAGCGCCGCCTGGCGACGCTCGGCCACGAGCAGCGCGGGCGCAAGCGCGGCGCCGCCGTCGACATCCGCCGGACGATGAGGGCCTCGCTCGAGACCGGCGGGGTGCCGCTTCGCCTGCGATACAAGCCCAAGCGCCCGCGCCGGCCGGAGATCTACGTCCTCTGTGACGTCTCGACCTCGGTCACCTCGGCGAGCGTCTTCTTCCTCTCGGTCCTGCACGCCCTGCACGACTCGTTTCGGCGGCTGCGCAGCTTCGTCTTCATCGAGCGGATCTCGGAGGTCACCGACGTCTTCGAGCGCGAGCGCGACTTCCGGGTCGCCTCGCAGCGGATCTCCAGCGAGGGCGGGGTCGCCGACGTCTCCGGCTACACCGACTACGGCAGGGTCTGGCTCGAGTTCGGCGAGCTGATCTCCGACGAGCTCGATCCGCGCTCGACGATCATCGTCCTCGGCGACGCCCGCACCAACGGCCGCGAGCCCCACGCCGACGTCTTCGCCCGGGTCGCCGAGCGCTCCGGGCGCACCTTCTGGCTCAACCCCGAGCCGCGGCTTTACTGGAACTACGGCGACTCGGTGATGTCCGCCTACGAGCGCCACTGCACCGCGGCGTTCGAGTGCTGGACCACCCGCCACCTGGAGAACTTCGTCAACGTGATCGCCGGCGGCAAGCCGCTGGAGGAGGGGTAGACTCGGGCATGCAGATCAGGGGGGCTCGCGGGCAAGCGGGCTGAGATAGCGCCTCTGGAACTCCCACCCGGCGCCGACCCTCGGAACCTGTCGCGGTAATGCGCGCGGAGGGAACGATGGAAGCCTCAGTCGAAGCCGTCCAGTTGGCGGGAACACGGTTCGCCCACGGCGAGCTCTAGGTGCTCGCCGGGTTCGACCTCGAGGTCGCCGACGGCGAGGTGGTCGCGATCGTCGGGCCGTCCGGCTGTGGCAAGTCGACCCTGCTGGAGCTGATCGCCGGCCTGGCCGAGCCCAGCTCGGGCCGGGTCGAGGTCACGGGATCGGCCGGCGAGCGCCTCCGACACGCGACCCTGATGCCCCAGCACGACGCCCTGCTGCCCTGGCTGGACGCGCTCGACAACGCCGCGATCGCGCCCCGCAACCGGGGCCTCTCGCGGGCCGAGTCGCGAGCGGCGGCGCGGCCGCTGTTCGACCGCTTCGGGCTCGGCGGCTTCGAGGGCTCCCGCCCCCGCGAGCTCTCCGGCGGGATGCGCCAGCGCGTCGCCTTCGCCCGCACGCTGCTCGCGGGCAAGTCGGTGCTGGCGCTGGACGAGCCCTTCGCCTCGCTCGATGCGATCACCCGGGCGCAGTTGCAGGAGTGGCTCGCCGAGATGCTCGCCGAGGAGGCGCGCACGGTGGTGATCGTCAGCCACGACGTCGAGGAGGCGCTGTATCTGGCCGACCGCGTCGTCGTCCTTTCGGCCCGGCCGGCCCGGGTGGTGCGCGAGCTGACCTCGCCCGCGCCGCGTCGCCTGCCGAGGACACCCGCCGTCAACTCGCCCGAGTTCGCCGCTGCCCGCAAGGCCGCGATGGAGGCGCTCTTGGAGGCCGCGGATGAGGGCTAGGACGCGGGACGTGCTGGCGCCGATCCTCGTGGTCGCGGCGCTTTTGGGCGCCTGGGAGCTGGCGGCACGCTGGGACGTGCTCGCCGACGCGCTCGGGATTGAGCCCTTCCTCGTGCCCTCCCCGACCGAGATCACCGAGTCGCTGTGGGACGACCGCTCGCTGCTGGTCGAGAACGCCTGGGTGACGCTGCAGGAGGTGCTCGCGGGGATCGCGATCGCCCTTGTCGCCGGAGCCGCGCTCGCCGCGGCGCTTCACCTCTCGGCCACGCTTCGACGCGCGACCTACCCGCTGTTGGTCGCCTCGCAGACCGTGCCGGTGATCGCGATCGCGCCGATCCTGGTCGTCTGGTTCGGCTTCGGGATCGGCCCGAAGCTGGCGATCATCGCGCTCGTCTGCTTCTTCCCGGTGACCGTGAACACCCTCGACGGGCTGCGGGCGGTGGACCCGGCGCAGGTGAAGATGATGCGAACCCTGGACGCCGGGCGTTGGCAGATCCTTCGCCGCGTCGAGGCGCCCTCGGCGCTCCCCTACTTCTTCAGCGGCGCCAAGATCGCCGCCGCGGTGGCGGTGATCGGCGCGGTCTTCGGCGAGTGGTCCGGGGCCGACGAGGGGCTCGGGCACCTGATCCTCGTTTCCCAGGGCCAGCTGCAGACGGCGCGCGTGTTCGCCGCGGTGGTGGTGCTCTCGGCGATCGCGATCGCCCTGGTCGCCGCGGTGGCGCTGGCCCAGCGCCGCTTCGCTGGGTGGAGCGTGGAGGCGGCGACGTGACCCGGCGCCGGCGCAGGCCCCTGGCCGCCGCGCTCGTCGGCATCGTCGTCGTCGGGATCGTCGTCGCCGGGCTGTTCGCGGCGGGCTGCGGCGGTGACGACGAGGGCGAGGGCGAGCCGTTCACGCTCGCGCTCGACTTCTACGTCAACCCCGACCACGCCGGCATCTACCGCGCGCTCGAGCGGGGCGACTTCGCCGAGGCGGGGCTCGACGTCGAGGCCCAGGTTCCCTCCGACCCCTCGGCCCCGATCCGCCAGGTCGCGGCGGGGCGCGTGGACCTGGCGATCTCCTACGAGCCCGAGGTGCTGCTGGCCCGCGAGCAGGGCCTGCCCGTGGTCGCCGTCGCGGCGCTCGTTCCGCGGCCCTTGACCTCGCTGATCTCGCTGCCCGAGGCGGGGATCGCCGAGCCCGCCGACCTCGCCGGCAAGACGATCGCCACCGCCGGGATCCCCTACCAGGCGGCCTTCCTCGAGGCGATCCTCGAGGGCGCCGCGCTGACGCCCGACGACGTCGATCAGGTCGAGGTCGGCTTCAACCTGCTGCCGGCTGTGCTGTCGGGGCGCGCCGACGCGATGCTCGGCGGCTTTCTCAACGTCGAGGGGGTGGACCTGGCCGAGCGCGGCATGAGCCCACGCGTCGTGCCGGTGGACGAGCTCGGCATCCCGACCTACGACGAGCTGGTCCTGGTGGCGAGCGAGAAGCGCCTCGACGCAGACCCCGAGTCGATCCGCAAGTTCATCGCCGCGCTCGAGCACGGTACCCGCGACGCGGTCGCCAACCCGGCCCTGGCGACCAAGGCCGTGCTCGAGGCAGGCGACGGCCTCGAGCCCAAGCTGACGGCGGCAGAGGTGAGGCGCACGCTCCCCCTGCTCGTCCCCCAGCTCAACGGCGAGCCGTTCGGCTACATGGACCCGGGCGAGTGGGCCGCCTTCGCAGCCTTCATGGCCGAGAGAGGCCTGATCAAGACCTCGGCCAACGCCGATCAGGCGCTGACCAACGAGCTGTTGCCGGCGGGCTAGCGACCGATGCCGAGCCAGCGCTGGCGGGCCCGCTCGCGCTTACGGCGCACCGTCTCGAGGGTGGCGGGCGGCTCGACGGTTGCCTCGTCGCCTCCCAGCGGCTTGCTCTCGTCCCATGCCGGCTCGATCAGCGCCTCGCTCCCGCGCCCGCGGGTGGGCTTGAGCACTTTTGGATCGGCGGGCTCGGCCTCGCGTTTCTCCATGCGCTTGACGAAGCGCGACCAGGCTCCCATGCTCAAACGCTACGCAGCGAAGCGGGCTTCGGCGCGCGCCCGCGCTTGGCCGCCTCGATCTCGCGGTCCTTCGGCGGCGCCGCGGTGACGAGCGCATCCAGCAGGTTGGCCGTGGTTGCGGCCACCTCCTCGACGGCGCGATCGAAGGCCTCCGCGTTTGCCTGCGAGGGCTTGGTCGAACCGCTGACCTTGCGCACGTACTGCAGCGCGGACGCTCGCACCTCGTCGTCGCTCGCCGGCGGCTCGAAGTTATGGAGTGTTTTGATGTTTCTACACATGCCCCAAGCGTAGTCGGATGGCCCGCGGTTCGAGCACTTGTACCTTGAACCCACATCAGCGAAAGGAGCGCGAGATGACGACGACGCAGACAGCGAGCGAGCGGATAACCGAGGAGGTCACCTCCTGGCCTGGGGTCGAGATCGGCAGCAACGCCCGCGGCGGCGACGCCTTCGTCGTCGGACGCCGCGAGATCGGTCACCTCCACGGCCCCGGATGGGGTGCCTTTGCGCGACAGCCTCCGTGGAGAGCGGCTACTTGCGTGTGAGGGTGATCAACGAACTCAGCCACTACGGCTGAAAACGTTGAAGACCCCCCGGAGATCCGCTTGGACGAAGAGTCATCTGGCCTCTCAACCAGCGCACTCCGCCCCCTCCTCCCGGCGGTAATGGGAAGGCGGAGCCCCATCGGCTTTGGGCGATGAGAACCCGGGGAGGTTCTGCATCGGCGATGAGAACCCGGGCGGTGGGACCAACATCGGGCCGGACGCAACCGGCTGACCCACCGCCTCCCCCAGGTTGGTGATCGCAACCTCTTGGCCCGCTGAGTCAAGCGCAATCACCTGCGCCGACGAAAGCGAGTCGATCACGCACTCGGGCGAGAGGACCCGCGGGTCGCCTGCGATCCCATGAAGGGTGTCGCTCGGCAGGAGCGCGAGGAAGAACCCGGCGTTGTCGTCGACCTTGATCCGCCGTGCCAGCTCCTCGCCCAGGAACGACAGCTGTGCGGCGTGCTCTTCGCGGGCCCCATCCGCGTCCTCATAGCTGATCGAGACGGACTCGACCTCGGGCGTAGTCAGCCCTTGGACGATCAGCCCCTGGTCTGAACCGAAC